>NCDQ01000163.1 GCA_002280275.1 Caulobacter vibrioides
CCGCCTTGGCGTCGGCCGCGGTCGCGCCGTCGGACCCTGCGCCGCTGACCCTGTTGGCGATCTTCGCCAATGCGGCGGCGCCCGTGCAATTGATCGCCTTACTGCTGGTCGCCGGCCTGATCGCCGGCCCTGTCATGGCCGCCATCCGACCCGAAACCCGTTGGCTGACGGCGATCAACAAGAGCGCCCTGCCCCTCGGCTTTGCCGCAGCGACCTATACCCTCCTGGCCGGCGCGGTGGGGATCGCCAACCTCGGGGCCACGCCCAGCCTCGCGGTCATTGCGCCCGGTCTGGCCGAAGCGCTGATGATGGCCATGCTTGGCCTGCTGACCGCCGGCGTCGCACGCCTGACAGGCGAACTGACAGCACGGCGCAAGGGCGCGACGATCCTCGCCTAACCGCGACAAAATCGCCGTTCGCACAACCCCGCTTGCTTTTTGCACCGCAGCAAGCGCATAAGGCCGCTCATCGGGCCCCCTTCGTGTCGCTTCGGCGGCGGAAGGGGGCTATTTTTGTTGGAATTCGACCAAGAAGCGGTCCGAGGGAAGCGTTCAAGGCTTCAAAGGGGCCCGATTTGGTCATGGCGCGAGCCGCGCGTGTTTGTGTGCGGCCGCAGACGTGAATTGGACCCATATGCCCTTCCCCGCCTCTCACCCCGCTCTTGAGCGGGCTCTCGCCGCTCAGGGTTACGCCGAGCCCACCCCCGTTCAGGCCGCCGTGCTGGCCGCCGACGCCGCCGACCGCGACCTGCTGGTCAGCGCCCAAACGGGCTCTGGCAAGACCGTCGCCTTCGGTCTCGCGGCCGCCCCGACCTTGCTGGGCGACGCCGAGACCTTCGGCCAGGCCGCCGAGCCACTGGCCCTGGTCATCGCCCCGACCCGCGAACTGGCCATGCAGGTCAATCGCGAACTGGGCTGGCTCTATGCTGAGGCCAAGGCCGCGGTGATCAACTGCGTTGGCGGCATGGACGCCCGCCGCGAGCAGCGCGCGCTGAACTATGGCGCCCACATCGTCGTCGGCACGCCCGGCCGTCTGCGCGACCACATCGAGCGCGGTCACCTGGATCTCTCCAAGCTGAAGGTCGCCGTCCTCGACGAGGCCGACGAGATGCTGGACATGGGCTTCCGCGAGGATCTCGAGTTCATCCTCGACGCCGCCCCGGCCGAGCGTCGCACCCTGCTGTTCTCGGCCACCCTGGCCCGCGACATCGTTGAGCTGGCCAAGCGCTACCAGAACGACGCCGTCCGCATCGACACCATTGGCCGCAACGAACCGCACCGCGACATCGAGTACCGCGCCGTGCGCGTGGCCCCTAACGAGGTCGAGCACGCTGTCGTCAACCTGCTGCGCTTCGAGGCCCCCGGCGCCCTGGTGTTCGCCAACACCCGCGAAAGCGTCCGCTCGATGCACGCCAAGCTGCGCGAGCGCGGCTTCGCCGTCGTCGGCCTGTCGGGCGAGCTGTCCCAGCGCGAGCGCGCCGACGCCCTGCAGGCGCTGCGCGATGGTCACGCCCGCGTCTGCGTCGCCACCGACGTCGCCGCGCGCGGTCTTGATCTGCCCGACCTGGGCCTCGTCATCCACGCCGAGCTGCCGATCAACAAGGCCACGCTGCTGCACCGCTCGGGCCGCACCGGCCGCGCGGGCAAGAAGGGCGTCAGCGCCCTGGTTGTCCCCTACACCCGCCGCCGCAAGGCCGAGCAGCTGCTGTACGCGGCCGGCGTCGAAGCCGACTGGGGCGGCGCCCCCAGCGCCGACTCGATCCGCGAGAAGGACCAGGAGCGTCTGCTCGAGGATCCGATCTTCAGCGAGACCTCGACCGACGAGGACATCGCCCTGGCCGAAGCCATGCTGGCCAAGCGCACCCCGGTCGAGATCGCCGTCGCCCTGATCCGCACCCGCCGCGCCAAGCTGCCGTCGCCGGAAGACATCTATGACGATCCGCGCCACGGCGCTGATCCGGGTCCGCGCCTGCGCACCGGCGAACCGGGCGAGCGTCCCGAGCGCGAGCCGCGCGTCAGCATGGAAGGCTCGGAGTGGTTCCGGATCAGCGTCGGCCGTCGCGGTAACGCCGATCCCAAGTGGCTGATCCCGATGATCTGCCGCCTGGGCCACATCACCAAGAAGGACATCGGCGCGATCCGGATCTTCGACTACGACACCAAGTTCGAGATCTCGGCCGAAGCGGCGGTGAAGTTCGGCGCAGCGGTCCAGACCACCGTGCGCGAAGACGTCTCGATCACGCCGACCACAGCGCCCGCACCGCGTGGCGAACGTCCGCCGCGTGAGCCGCGCGACCACGACGCCCCGCGCCGTGAGTTCAAGCCGCGCGCGCCGCGAGAGGACGGCCCGCGTCCGCCGCGCGCCAACGCCCCTGGTTCGCGCGATCACACCCCGCGCCCGTCCAGCTTCGGCGACGACGGCTTCAGCAACGCCAAGCCCTATGGTCGCGGCGAAGAGCCCAAGGGTGACTACAAGCCGCGCCGCGCCCCGCGCGACCACGACGCGCCGCGTCCGTACTCGCCGCAGGACTCCGAGGGCGCCCCCAAGCGCGCCTTCAAGCCGCGTCACGAGGCCGGCGCCGACGCGCCGCGCGAATACAAGCCCCGCGCTCCCCGCGCTGACGGCGATGCGCCCAAGAAGCCCTTCAAGAAGGCCTTCAGCGACAACGCCGCCGGTCCCAAGCCTTACGCCAAGGCCCCGGGCGCCAAGCCCTACGCTGGCAAGCGCGACGCCGACGGCCCCGCCAAGCCGTTCAGGGGGCCCAAGCCCTTCAAGGCCAAGAGCTTCGACGCCAAGCCCGGCGGCAAGCCGGCGGGTAAGCCGTTCAAGAAGAAGTAGTTAGCAATCTAAATCCTCCCCCCAGTGGGGGAGGTGTCGGCTCGAAGAGACGACGGAGGGGGAAGCGGCAAGGTCTGCAACACTCCCCCCTCCGGCCTTCGGCCGCCTCCCCCACAGGGGGAGGATTTTGGTCACACCGACTGCCCGGCGCTCCAGCCCGACGCCCAGGCCCACTGGAAGTTATAGCCGCCCAGCCAGCCGGTGACGTCCACCACCTCGCCGATGAAATAGAGGCCGGGCACGGCCTTGGCCTCCAGGGTGCGGGAGTCCAGCGCGTCGGTGTCGACCCCGCCCAGCGTGACTTCAGCGGTGCGATAGCCTTCCGAACCGACGGGCTTGAAGGTCCAGGCGTTGACCGCTGCAGCCAGCCGCCCCAGCACCTTGTCCGAACAGTCGGCAATATTGCCCTTATCGGCGGCTTCTTCCTCGGCGATCACTTGCGCGACGCGCTTGGGCAGCAGGGTCGCCAGCACCGTCGCCACCGCCTGACGCGGCGTGGCCGTGCGTGCGCTCTTCAGCGCCGCCAGAGCGTCGACGCCGGGCGCCATGTCGACCCGGATCTCATCGCCTTCCCGCCAGTAGGACGAGATCTGCAGGATCGACGGCCCTGAGAGCCCTCGGTGCGTGAACAGCATGCCTTCCTGGAACTTCGTCTTGCCGTGACCGACTACGGCGTCCAGCGCCACGCCCGAGAGCGGCGTCAGCCGCGCCAGCATGCCCGCCTCGAAGGTCAGCGGCACCAGCGCTGGGCGCGTCTCGATGATGTTGAGGCCAAACTGCTTGGCGATGTCGTAGCCCAGCCCCGTCGCGCCCATCTTCGGGATCGACTTGCCGCCGCTGGCCACGACCAGCGAGGCGCAGGCGACCTTACCTGAAGAGAGGGAGACCTCGAATCCGGACACAGCCTTGGCCACGCTCTCCACGCTGGTCTCCAGCCGCAGCGTCACGCCAGCGGACTTCATTTCGGTCAGCAGCATGGTGATGATCTGCTTGGCCGAGCCATCGCAGAAGAGCTGCCCCAAGGTCTTCTCGTGGTAGGCGATGCCGTAGCGCTCTACGAGAGCGATGAAGTCGCGCGGGCGATAACGACGCAGCGCCGACAGGGCGAACTTCGGATTGGCCGACAGGAAGTTATGGATCGACGCTCCGGTGTTGGTGAAGTTGCAACGCCCGCCGCCGCTGATGCGGATCTTCTCGCCCGGCGCCTTGGCGTGGTCGATCACCAGCACCGAACGCCCGCGCTTGCCCGCCTCGATGGCGCACATCATGCCGGCCGCGCCCGCACCGATCACCACAACGTCGAAGGTTTCCAAGGTTTATCCGTTCTCTGCAGGCCCTCCTTCGAGCGGAGGCGGCCGCGCAAGTCAACTGATCCAAGGGCGGCGAACCGCCACATCGGCTTGACCTTCCGGCGGAAGGCGTTACGACGCTCGCCCCCTCCCGCACCGCACGATCGAGCCCCTCCATGACGGCCGCTTCCTCCGTTTCGGCCGCTGGCGCGCCGACCATCGGCGTCGACTTCGGCACCACCAACACCGTCGTCTCCCTGACCTTGGGCGATGATCAGGCGCGGCTGGTCCGCTATTCGATCAACAACCGCGACCTCTTCGCCTTCCGCTCCGCGCTCAGCTTCCATAGCGTCCAGGGCGTGGGCGAGGCGGCGAACGAGCGGGTGGTCGAGGCCGGTCCCTGGGCGATCGAGTCCTATCTGGAGGATCCGCTGGAGACGCGGTTCATCCAGTCGTTCAAGACCTTCGCCGCCTCGGCCGCCTTCACCGAGACCCGCATTCTCAACAAGCGCTACCAATTCGAAGATCTGCTGGCCGCGTTCCTGCTGCGCCTGCGCGACCATGCGGGCGCGCAGCTGTCGAACCTGCCGCCGCGGATCATCGTCGGCCGTCCGGTGACGTTCGCGGGCTCCTCGCCCGACGAGGCGCTGGCGTTGACGCGTTATGAGGCCGCCTTCCAGCGTCTGGGCTTCACCGACATCCGCTACGCCTATGAGCCCGTCGGCGCGGCCTTCTTCTTCGCCCGGCAACTGAAGCAGGACGCCACCGTGCTGGTGGCCGACTTCGGCGGCGGCACCAGCGACTTCTCGCTCGTGCGGTTCGAGCGCGCCGCGGACGGGACGCTGCGTTCAACCCCGCTGTCACGCTCGGGCGTCGGCGTGGCGGGCGACGCCTTCGACTACCGGATCATCGACCAGCTGGTCTCGCCGGAGCTGGGCAAGGGCTCGGACTACCGCTCGTTCTCCAACAGCCTGCCGATCCCGCAGCGCTACTACGCCGCCTTCGCGCGCTGGGACCAGCTCGCCCTCCTGCGCGCGTCCAAGGACATGCGCGACATCCGCGCCCTGGAGCGAACGGCGGTCGAGCCCGACAAGATCGCCGCGCTGATCGAGGTGCTGGACGGCAATCACGGCTATGCGCTCTATCGCTCGGTCTCGGCGCTGAAAGAGGCGCTGTCGAGCCAGGACCAAGCGACGTTCCGGTTCGAAGCCGGTTCGGTGCGGATCGAAAAGCCCGTGGCGCGGTGCGAGTTCGAAGCCTGGATCGCGCCCGAGCTCTCGGCGATCGAGACGGCCGTAGGCCAGGCCCTGGATCAGGCCGACCTCACCGAGACGGGCGTCGATCGGGTGTTCCTGACCGGCGGCAGTTCGTTCGTGCCGGCGGTGCGCGAGATCTTCCTGCGCCGCTTCGGCGCCGACAAGATCGAGACCGGCGGCGAGTTCGAGTCCATCGCCTCGGGCCTTGCGTTGATCGGCCGCGAGGCGGACCTCGATCTCTGGACCATGCGCGCCAGCTAGGCCCTCTTCGCCGCATGGTGGCGCCCTGCGCTTTGGCTTAGGGTTAACGCGAACGATTCGCGTCGCGACCTTGTGGGGCAACGAGTCCAGTGCCGATTTCGTACCTGTCCGCCGCCCAGATCGCCGCCCTGGCGACGACGACGATACAGACCCTGTCGACCACCAAGATGGAGGAGCTGACCAAGACTCAGGTCGGCGCGCTGTCGGACACTGCTATTGGCGCGCTTAACGCCAGTCAGGTCTCGGCGCTCTCGGCGACCCAGATCAAGGGTCTGACGGCGACCCAGATCCCGGCCTTCGCCCAGAACCTCTTATTCGATGTCGACCAGCTTCAAGCCTTCAGCGGCGCCCAGTTGAACGCCCTGACCTCAACCCAGCTGGCCAAGCTCGACGCCGACCGACTGCAGGCGCTGAGCGCCATCCAGATCGGCGCCATGGACGCCACCCACTTCACGGCGTTGGACGCAACCCAGATCGCGGCCCTGAGCACAACGCAGCTGTCCCAACTGACCACCACTCAGATCGCCGCCTTCAGCGCGACTGACTTGGACGAGCTCTCGCCGGAGAAGATCTCGGCGCTGACCGAAACGCAGATCGCCGCCCTGCCCGCCGACCTAGTCCCGTCTCTGGAAGGCTCACGCCTGTCGGCCCTGAGCACCACTCAGCTCCAGCGCATGACCGCCACCCAGGTCGCCGCGCTGTCGACAACCCAGCTGCGGAGCCTGAGCACCAGCATCACATCGTTCGGCGCCTCACAGCTCGCCGCCCTGTCCGCCGCCCAGGCCGCCGCGCTCTCGGACGCCGTGGTCGAGGGCATGAGCGGAACCCAGCTTGGCGCACTCAGCGCCGAGGGCCTGTCCGCGCTCTCCGCAACCCAGGTCGCGGGCCTCACCGACACGCAGTTGGCTGGACTGAAACCGACCCAGCTGCGGGCCTTGAGCGAGAATGATCTAGCCGAGTTCACGCCGGCCCAGATGCGCCACTTGAGCGCCGCCCAGCTCTCGGCCTTGAGCACGACGGGCCTGAACAGTCTGGCCGCCGACCGGGTCCAGGTTTTCGACGCGACCCAACTGACGGCGCTAACCACCACCCAGATTGCGGGCCTGACCGGCGATGATCTGGCCGAGTTCACTCCGGCACAGGTCGAGGTGCTGGCCACGACGCAACTCGCCGCCTTGTCGGCGACCAGCCTCAACAGTCTTGGCCGCGACCAGGTTCAGGCCCTGACCGCGACGCAGCTCACCGCCCTGACCACGACGCAGATCGTATCCAGGCGCTGTCCGCCTCGCAACTGGCGGCGGTCAGCACCACCCAGATCGGCGCGTTAAATGAAACGGACTTCGCGCGCTTTACGGCGACGCAGGTGGCCGGCTTCAGCGGCGAGCAACTCGGCGCGCTGTCAGCCACCAACTTCAACAGCCTTGGGCAGGTTCAAATCGCAGCACTATCGGCTACGCAGTTGGCGGGCGTCAGCGCTACCCAGATGGGCGGCATGACCAACACCGATCTCGCGGAACTCTCGGCGACGCAGTTCGCCGCTCTCACCGGAACGCAGATCGGCGGGCTTTCGACCAGCCATCTCGCCAGCCTGAGCCGTACGGCCTTCCAAGCATTGACGCCGGAGCAGGTCTCCGGCCTGAGCGCCACCCAACTGAACGCGATATCCCAGACCGACATCGCTAACTTCACCACCACCCAGGTCGCCGCGTTGACGGCGAGCCAAGTGGTCGCGATCTCCGTGACCAATCTGGCGGCCCTTTCGACGGAGCAATATGCGGCTTTGACGCCCGACTCCTTGAAGGGGCTGTCGTCGTTCCAACTGCGCAATCTGTCACCCAGCGCTTTCAGCCAGTTCAGCGAAACCCAAGTTCAGGCGTTAAACGCCAGTCAATTGGGCTCGCTGTCGACGACCGTGATCGCCAGCCTGACCACGACCCAGATAGGCTACCTGGCGCCGACCCAGATCCCGGGCCTGACCATCAATCAACTGGACTGGCTCTCGACCACCAACATCGCCGCCATGACGCCGCTTCAGGTCGGGGCGTTCACCCCAGCGCAAGTCGAGAGCCTGGACTGACGAACGTCAGCGCCCGAGCGTCTTGGCCAGATAGTTGGCCAGAGCCTCGACGCGCGCGGGGCGCGGTCCGCCAGGCGGCATGACAAGGTGCAACGCAATCGGCGCGGCGCTCCACTCGGTCAGCACCGCCTCCAGGCGTCCGTCCGCCAAGGCCGCGCCCACGATGAAGTCCGGCAGCATGGCCACGCCGGTTCCCGCCAGCAACGCCGGCAAGAGCGCATCGCCGTTGTTGGCCCGCACTACCGAGCGCGGACGAACGGCCGCCTCTTCGCCGCCCGCTCGCTGGAAGCGCCAGGTTTCAGGCGTTGTCTGATGGCCATAGGTCAGGCCCCGATGTTCGGCGAGGTCTGCCGGGTGCGCCGGACGTCCGTGACGATCCCAGTAATCTGGTGCAGCGACGACGTAGCGCTGCACCGGCCGCAAGCGCCGAGCGACCAAGGAGCTGTCCGGCAAATCCGCAACCCGCAGGGCGATGTCGAACCCCATGCCGATCAGGTCGACGGTGGCGTCGGACAGGTGCAGATCGATGGAAACATCCGGATAGGCCTCAAGAAAGGCTGGCAACACCGGGGCCAGGCTGGCGACGCCCAACGACATCGGCGCGGCCATCCGAACAAGCCCGCGGGGCGCGGCGGACTGGCTGGAGGCCTCCTCCTCGGCCGCCTCGGCCTCAGCCAGCACACGGGTGGCGCGCTCGACAAGCGCCTGACCAGCGTCGGTCAGGGCCAGACGCCGCGACGTGCGGTTGAAGAGCCTGGCCCCAAGGCGGAGCTCAAGTCGCGTCACGGCCTTCGACACCGTCGCTTTCGACATGGCCAGGGCTTCGGAAGCGGCGGCGAACGAGCGTAGCTCCGCGACCTTGGCGAATACGGCGAGGCCTTCAAGGTCGGGGAGCTTGGACATGCCATTAGCCTAGATACAGAAACAATGAGTTTCAACAGTTTCCATTTATAATCCCTCCGCCAGCCCTATCTTCTCCTCAACAGGACGCGCCGACGCGGCGCGCTAGAGACACTTGAAAGGTAGAGCCATGATCGACCGCAAACCGTTCGACAAGCTTGGCGGCGCCGACCACGGTTGGCTGAAGGCCAAGCACCACTTCTCGTTCGCCAGCTACTACGACCCCAACTACATGAACTGGGGCGCGCTGCGGGTCTGGAATGACGACGAGATCGCCCCCAACACGGGCTTCCCGCCACATCCCCACAGCGACATGGAGATCATCACCTATGTCCGCGACGGTGCGATCACCCACCAGGATAACCTGGGTAACAAGGGACGCACGGTCGCTGGCGACGTTCAGGTGATGAGCGCGGGCTCGGGCATCCGTCACGCCGAGTACAATCTCGAGCCGGAAACGACCCGGATCTTCCAGATCTGGATTGAACCCAAGTCGTTCGGCGGCGCCCCCTCTTGGGGCTCCAAGCCGTTCCCGAAGGGCGACCGCTCGGGCAAGTTCGTGACTCTGGCCAGCGGTTTCGCTGACGACGCCGACGCCCTGCCGATCCGCACCGACGCCCGCGTTCTGGGCGCGACGCTGAAGGCCGGCGAGACCACGACCTACGCCCTGGGAAAGAGCCGTAGCGGCTACCTGGTGCCGGCGGTCGGGACCGTCGAAGTCAACGACGTCAAGCTGAACGCCCGCGACGGCGCCGGTATCAAGGACGAGGACGTGATCACCATCACCGCCCTGGAAGACGCCGAACTGGTTCTGGTCGACGCCGCCTAACGCCGTATCGAACTGGCTGTCCGCGCCCTCCCCCCATGGCGGACAGCCATGCGCCGCCCCGAGGATTCCCCGCCTCGGGGCGGCTTTTCGTTTGGCCGTTAGTTTGCCGGATCGAAGTCTGGCTTCTGGCCCGCGACGTAGGCGTCCCATTCGGCGGCGCTATGGAAATCGAGACCTTTGTCCCAGGCCGCGCCCATGTAGTAGACGAACGGCTTGCCCGGCTCGACCTTGATCAGCACGAGGTAGTTGTCGAAGTCCTGCCGCACCTCCACCACGGATTTCGGGTCGACCATGAGGGCGATCGCCATCGCGCCCTTTTGAGGATCGGCAGGCTCGAAGAATGTGACGCGGCCGGGCGCCAGGTCCTTGCGGAAGACCCCTGAGCCGCTGGGCCGCTTGCGTTTGGAAATACCAATCCCGACCACCAGGGGTCCTGGCTTGTCGGAGCGGATCGTCGACACCATACGGGTGAAGTTGGTTCCCAGCGGCAGCGAAAACGTCCGCGTCTCCCAGACCTTGCGGTCCACATCGACCGGCCAGGGCGCGTAGTCCACGCTGAACGCGGCAACATCCGGACCGTTCTTGAGGATCTTCACGTCGCTCCAGTTACGCGACGTCCAGAGCTTGTTGTCGTGCCACACGCCCAAGCCGCCCGCACCGCGCGCGGTGCCGACATCGTAGAAGTCCAGGCCCTCGCCATGGTTGGTGTGCTGGTCGCCGGTGCGCAGCTGGCGGTCCATGTATGGCCAGCGCACGCTCTTGCCCCAGGCGTCGATGCCCGAGGTCGACGGCGGCTCGGCCTTTTCCAGGTCACGGCTATAGATGCGATGCGCCGTGCGGTCGTTCTCCCACAAAATGTCGTTGAAGCGATATGGCGCCAGGGTGACCGCCGCGCGGGGCGCTTGT
>NCDQ01000644.1 GCA_002280275.1 Caulobacter vibrioides
ACGCCGCCATCGACAGCTTGCGCGAGGCCATGACGGCCATTGCAGCGTCGACAAGCGGGTTGCGGGCGGGCTCGGATGAGATCGCCGCCGCCTCTGACGACCTGTCGCGCCGCACTGAACAACAGGCCGCCAGCCTGGAGGAAACCGCCGCCGCCCTCGATGAGATCACCGCGACGGTGAAGCGCAGCGCCGATGGGGCCAAACAGGCCGCCGCCGCCGCCTCCGACGCCACGGTGGGCGCCGCCAAGTCCGGCGATGAGATGCAAGACGCCGTCGCCGCCATGGGCGAGATCGAACAGAGCTCCAGACAGATCACCAACATCATCGGCGTGATCGACGAGATCGCCTTCCAGACCAACCTGCTGGCCCTGAACGCCGGCGTCGAGGCGGCGCGGGCCGGGGACGCCGGCCGCGGTTTCGCCGTCGTCGCCCAGGAGGTGCGCGCCCTGGCCCAGCGCTCGGCCGAAGCGGCGCGGGAGATCAAGACCCTGATCGCCAGCAGCACGGGCCAGGTTGAGCGCGGCGTCAAACTGGTCGGCGACACCGGCAAGGCCCTGACCGGCATTGTGACCAAGATCGCCGACATCGACACCCTGGTCTCAGAGATCGCTCAATCGTCTCAGGAACAGGCGACAGGCCTCAATGAGGTCAACACCGCCGTCAACCAGATGGACCAGGTGACGCAGCAGAACGCCGCCATGGTGGAACAGGCCACCGCCGCCGCCTCGAATCTGAGGGCGGAAGCAGGAGAACTGGAGCGGCTGGTGTCACGCTTCCAGACCGGCGAACCGGCCCGTGCGGCCGCCCGCCCTGAACCGATCCGGTCCGATCGTCCCATGCCGGGGCGCAGCGCCGCTCCCCACGGGCGCGACAAGGTCGTCGCCCTGGTTCGGCCCGGCGGAACCCAAGGCAACGCAGCGCTCAAGGACTGGGAAGAGTTCTGACGCTCAAGGCTCCGGTCAACGTGTCAGGCGCGCCCGATTGACGGCCCAGTCGGCGCGCGTCTGACCCCACAGGTCGATGACATGATCCTGCATCGGCTCGGGCAACTGGCCGCGCCCGCGATTGATCGAGCCCAGACGCGTCGCCACCCGGGCCGAGGGCAGGTTGTCGGGATCGATACAGTGGATCACGTCGTCCCAGCCCAGGACGTCGAAGGCGTAGTCCATCGTCGCGGCCGCCGCCTCGACCGCATAGCCCTTGCCGGTGGCGTCGCGGTGCAGG
>NCDQ01000645.1 GCA_002280275.1 Caulobacter vibrioides
TCTTCGCCGACTTCGCGCATCGACAACATGACGTGGGCGTGGGGCTTGGCCAAACCGTCCGGGCCGATGTCCCAATGCACATTGAGATCGGCGACCATGCCGCGATCGACCATTTCGCGCTGAACGAAGTCGCGGGCCAGGTCGATCCCCTGTGCCTGGTCCATTTCGCGGGGAATGGCGAATTCGACCTCGCGCGAAAGCTGGGCGTCCTTGCGCTTTTCGCCGGCCTCGACGGTGTTCCAGAGGGTGGCCCGGTCGGTGAGCTGCTCGGGCGCGCCGTCCGGCAGCATCACCTCGGAATGGACGACGCCGCTCTTGCCCGTGAAATCGTGGTCGCGATCGAGGCGCCCGTCGTGCAGCCGACTGGCCGAGCGATAGGCGGCCGAGGCCACGGCGCTGGCCCCGGTGGCGCGGCTGATGACTTTGACGCTGAAGTGGTAGATCGCCATGGCGACAGACCACTTATTGCCTTAAGCGCACGTCGGCACGACGTATAAGCGCGCCCTCCCAAGAAAGATTCTCGGGAGGGACGAGGCCGTCCCAGTGTGTTCCGGCGACCTTACAGCATTCCCGGACCGTCTGCTTTACGATCAGCGCATCATCCAAACCCGGAGACTTGGGATGCGCAAACCACGAGACTTCGACGCCGAGCTGAAGAGCCTCGAAGACAAGGCCAAGACCCTGAAAGATCGCAAGGTCAGGCAGCTTGGCGAGCTGGTCATCGCCACCGGCGCTGACGCCCTCGACATCGATACCCTGGCCGGCGGACTGTTGGATCTGGCCGACGCCGGAAACGCCACTCGCAAGGAGGGCTGGAGGAAGCGTGGCGCGGGGTTCTTTCGCGGCGGGCAGGGCGGCTCCGCGGCAAGCGCTGGCGGCGACCAATGACGCCGAACGCCGGGCCAACGCCGCGCGCCATCGCCTGGAGGCGCAGCGCGCAAGGCTCGATACGCGGGCCTGGGTCGTGAAGCGGCGCGAGCGCACCCGCCATCTGATCGAGCTGGGGGGCCTGGTGCAGAAGGCCGGCCTCGTCGATCTGACCCACGATGATCGCGCCGCGCTCTACGGTGCGTTCTTGAGCCTGGCGACGATGCTCAAGGCCGACGACGCCGAGCACACCCTGGCGCTCTGGCGGCGCGGCGGAAGGCGGGCGTTCGAGAACGAGATCGGCTCTGATGGTGTGCGGCGATAATCGCCGCCCAAACTCTGAGTAGATAGGGG
>NCDQ01000164.1:0-1964 GCA_002280275.1 Caulobacter vibrioides
ACTGGCAGTACACGATGCACGCGGCGGAGCAACGCTGGGCGGCGCTGAACGGCTGCCAGACCGCGCCGACCACGCAATGGGTCGCGCCAAACGTCTATGAGGAGCGCTATTCGGGCTGTCAGGGCGACGCCGACGTGGTGGGCCGTATGACCGTCGGCGGCGGCCACATCTGGCTCGCCGACAACGACGCCTTGTGGGCTTTCGTCTCGCGCTATCGGCGGGCGGGCCGTTAAGCCCGCTGAGGCTCTAGGCCGGCGCCAGGGTCTTGAGGCGGCGCACGGCCACGGCCACGCGCATCGAGGCGTCATGGAACTTGGACCCGACGTCGATCATGTCGGCGGCGCGCTGGAAGTCGCGGCGATTGATGGCGCCCGCCACCTCGCCGGCGGCCTCGTGGAAGTCACGATGGGCTTCGACGCATTGCAGATAGGTCTTGTCGCCCGCCAGCTTGCTGCGCGCCTCGCCGAACAACCAATGACCCAAGGCGCAAGTCTTGTCGGAGCAAGCGCGCTGTGCGTCCACGGTGCTGTGGGTGGCCAGGGCGATCCGGAAGTTCACCTTCCAGTCCGCGTGGGCGGCGATCGCTGCGTCGAAATCCATAGGTCATCTGCCAATCAATTTTTTCACCGAACGGTGAATATCCTGAACAAGCCTTCCAACCCGTAACGGTGCAGCGTTAACACCGCCTCCGCGCGCCCTTAAGGGCGAGCCTAAAGCGTTTCGCGACCTGACTGCGTCAGGCCGGAACAGCGGTCTTCAGACGCCGGATAGCCACGGCCACCTGCAGGGAAGCGTTGGAGAACGGGGACCCGCCGTCCAGCATCCGGGCGGCGGCGGCTGTGTCGCCGCGATTGATCGCGACGGCGATCTCGCCCGCCGACTTGTGGAACTCGCGATGCGCTTCCACGCATTGCAGATAGTTGCGGTCCCCCGCGAGGCGCGCCTTGGCCTCGCCATACAGCCAACGACCCAGCGCGCAGTTGCAGTCAGAACTGGCGCGCTCCACGTCGACATGCGCGCGCGTCTCCATCGCGATCCGCAGGTTCACTTTCCAGTCGGCATGAGCCGCCATCGCCGCGTCGAAATCCATGTCGCCCCCATTTGGCTTTTGCTTTGTTGTGGTGGGCGAGGTGCGGCGATTTGCCTTTCCAAGATGTAGGGAGACGTGGTTAAGAGCCCCGGTTCGGGTTTCCGAGAACATCGTTATCGCGACGGCGACCACGCCGCAAAGCGCGATCTCAGCCGTGGCCAGGCATCGCCAGAGGCGCGTCGGCGTCGGCGACCAGGCGGCGGGCCTGTTCCAGGGCCGCGTCGATGTCGTTTTCGATGAACGCGACCTCAAGATCGGTCAGAGGGTGCGGCGCGGCGATGACCTTGCGCAGGTAGTCGCGCTTTTCCAGCGCGGTCATGGTCCACCAGCCGACGGTGTGACCTTCCTCGATGACCGCATCGCCCATGGCCAACAGGTCGTCAGTGTCGAAGATCGGCTGGCCCGGCTTTTCCGGGAACCACTGGCCGTCGTCCGGCAGAGCCTGATCCAGCTGCCGCAACAGGGCCGCCAGCCACGGGCTGATCAGCAGCGGCTTCTCATAGCCGTCGCCGAACTTGGCGCGCAGCAACAGGTCGTAAAGCAGCTCCAGACCGGCGTCGCCGTGGAAGGTGACGGTCTTGGCGTCGGGGTCGAACTTGAAGACGTCGGGCATGGGGGCTCTCTTGGGCTGACGTCCTCATAACGTCCGAACGCGACGTTTTCTTGCAAGATGGAGAGCGCCCCCTCCGTCTCGTCGCCTGTCGGCGCCGATCCACCTCCCCCGCGTCGCGAGGGAGGACGAAAACCTTCCTCACCCGTGAAACGGGGGAGGTGGCGCGATGCGAAGCATCGTGACGGAGGGGGCGCTCCCCTCCGCCCAGCGACCTTAAAGCTGATCCAGCCCGTACACCGCGTGCAGAGCGCGCACGGCCAG
>NCDQ01000164.1:2006-16230 GCA_002280275.1 Caulobacter vibrioides
CCAGTTCGGTGTAGGCCGCGTCGATCAACACCGAGATCTTGATCTCCGAGGTCGAGATGACCTGGATGTTGATGTTCTTCTCGGCCAGGGCCTGGAACATCGACTGGGCGACGCCGGCGTGCGACCGCATGCCAACGCCGATGACCGACACCTTGGCGACGTCCTCGTTGACGGCGACGGCCTCGAAGCCGATCTCCTTCTGAGCGGCCTCGACGATCTCGACGGCGCGCTGGGCGTCACGCTTGCCGACCGTGAACTCCATGTTGGCGGTGTCGGCGCTGCGGGCGCGCGACTGCACGATCATGTCGACGTTCACATTGGCGTCGGCCAGACGCCCGAAGATCTGCGAGGACACGCCCGGATGGTCGGGCAGGCCCAGCAGGGTGATCTTGGCTTCGTCGCGGCTGTAGGCGACGCCCGAGACGATGCGCTTTTCCATGATTTCTTCCTCGTCGCAGACGATCGTACCTTGGCCCGGGGCTTCGCCCGGTTCGACGAAACTCGACAGCACCCGCACCGGAACGCGATGGGCCATGGCCATCTCGACCGAGCGGGTCTGCAGAACCTTGGCCCCCAGCGAGGCCATTTCGAGCATTTCTTCGTAGGAGATCTTGGCCAGGCGCTTGGCCTTGCTCTCGATCCGCGGATCGGTGGTGTAGACACCATCGACGTCCGTATAGATGTCGCAGTCGCCCTTGACGGCGGCGGCGATGGCCACGGCGCTGGTGTCCGAGCCGCCCCGGCCCAACGTGGTGATGCGGCGGTTCGGGGTCACACCCTGGAAGCCGGCGATCACGGCGATCTCGCCGTTGGCGAAGCAGGCCTCAAGGTTCTCCGGCGGGATCTCCTCGATCCGCGCGCGGCCGTGGGCCTCGTCGGTCAGGATCGGCACCTGCCAGCCCAGGAACGAGCGGGCCTTGTGACCCATGTTGCGCAGGGTCATGGCCAGGAGGCCGGCCGTGACCTGCTCGCCCGAGGCGACGACGGCGTCGTACTCGTCGTCCGACTCCGGCAGGCCCGCGGCCGCGCGGCCGGCGCCGTCGGTCCAGGCGACCAGCTCGTTGGTCTTGCCCGACATGGCCGAGACGACCACCGCAACCTGCTTACCCGTCGCGACCTCGGCGGCGACCAGGCGCGCCACACGGCGGATGCGCTCCAGATCGGCCACCGATGTGCCGCCGAACTTCATCACCAGACGTGACACGTCCTTGGTACCTCGACACTTGGTTATTTCTTGCGCCCGCGCGGCTGGATCACTCCCCCTCGCGCAAGCGATGCGCCTTCTAGCGGCGCGATGGCGCAACGGCAATGTCGCGAGGGCGTCTTTTTTGACGGATGAAGCGCTCGCCTTGACTCCCCACGCAACCTACCTGACTATCTAATACTCTTTTCCCACGCCGGAGGACGTCATGTCGCCCGAGCTCGAGAAAACCCTGGCGGGCTGCAAGACGGTCGCCGCCAAGATCCGCGCCCTGGACGCGGCCGGCTATCCGCGCGCCGAGATCGCCCGCCTGCTGGGCAAGCGCTACCAGCATGTCAGGAACGTGCTGGAGGAACCGGGGCCGCCCAAGCTGGCCGCTACGGAACCGCTGGCGGTGGCGATGGAGGGCATGGCCGAGGCCGACGCGTCCTTCTTCCAGTACACGCCGCCGCACACCTATTTCCTGAGCGTCGGGGCCAATGGATCGGTGGTCCTGCCCCCCGAGGTGCTGAAGGCCCTGGGGGCGCGGCCGGGGGGTCTTGTCATCGCCGACCTCGAGGATGAGCGCTTCACCCTGGTCAGCGGCAAGACCGGCATCCAGCTCATGAAGGCGCGGCTGGCGCAGCCGCCACCGCCTGACGCGCTGGCCTCGCTTGAGCTGATCGAAGAGCGCCGGCGCGAAGCCGCGATCGAGGAACTCGAAGCCCAGATGGACGAGGCCGGGCTTCGTCGTGACGACTAGGGTGGTGGTCGACGCCTCGGCCGTCCTGGCTGTGGTCTTTCAGGAAAGGGGCCGGGATTCCGTCGCTCCCGCATTGCCTGGCGCGTCGATCAGCGCGGTCAATCTCGCAGAGGTGATGTCCAAGATGCTGGACCGGGGTCTCTCGCCTGAGCGGATCGACCGCCAACTGGACGAGCTTTCGCTCGCCGTGGCAGATTTCGATCGCAACCTGGCCATTCAGGCCGCCCTTCTGCGCAAGATCACGAGCCACAAGGGCCTCTCCCTGGGCGACCGCGCCTGTCTGGCCCTGGCGATGCGCGAGAAGCGGCCCGTCCTGACCGCCGATATGGCTTGGTCCGATCTGGACCTGCCGGTGCAAGTCGTGCTGATACGCTGACCATGACACAAGCCGCCTCCGCCACCCCCTCCTGGAGCATCGACCCCGCCGACGTCGCGCGGTTCTCGGCCATCGCCGCCGAGTGGTGGGATCCCAAGGGCAAGTTCGCGCCGCTGCATGTGTTCAATCCCTGCCGGCTGGCCTTCATCCGCGAGCAGGCCGTGGCGCGGTTTGACCGCGACGCCAATGCCCGGGCGCCGTTCGAGGGCCTGACCCTGCTGGACATCGGCTGCGGCGGCGGCCTGCTGAGCGAGCCCATGGCGCGGCTGGGCTTTACGGTGACGGCGATCGACGCCTCGGAAAAGAACATCAAGACCGCCGCCACCCACGCGGCCGAACAGGACCTGGAGATCGGCTACCGTCCCGCCACCGCCGAGCAGCTACTGGCCGAGGGCGCGGGGCCGTTCGACGTTGTCCTGACCATGGAGGTCATCGAGCACGTCGCCGATCCGGGCGAGTTCCTGCGCACCTGCGCCAAGCTCTTGAAGCCCGGCGGGATCATGGTCGTGGCCACCCTCAATCGCACGCTGAAGGCCCTGGCCCTGGCCAAGATCGGCGCCGAATACGTGCTGCGCTGGGTGCCGCCGGGCACGCACGACTGGAAGCAGTTCTTGAAACCCGAAGAGCTGCGCGCCTTCCTGGCCGGCGAGCCAGTGGCCATGCAGGGCCCGTTCGGCGTGGCCTACAACCCGCTGACCGGCCGCTGGAGCCGGTCAAGCGACACCGACATCAACTACATGATGACGGTGACCCGGGACTGAGGACGGCCTCCGGGAACCTCCGCGCCAACCTGCGCTTTCTCATCTCCGCAGGGGCGGACGCCCCCGGATTGGCGACCTGGGTATCGGGGGTCGGCCGTCGATCCGTTCGATCTGAACGGAGACCACCACCATGACTTCGAGACTCCTGGCCACGCTGCTCGCCACCACCGTGGCCTGCGGCGCTGTCGCCCCCGCCTTCGCGCAGGACTCGGCCTATCAGCGCAGCCTCGAGCGTTACGACGCCCAGCGCTCCAACTACTATGAGCGCGTGGCCGAGTATCAGGAGCGCCAGGCGGCCTATGAGCGCGACCGCGCCAACTATGTGCGGGCCCGCGACGACTATGACCGCCGCTATGGCCGCGGCGCCTATGACCGTCGCTATCCGAGCTACGCCGAGCGTTACCGCGTGGCGCAGTACCGCGACAGCGCCGCCTATTACGCTGAGCAGGCTGAGTTCGAACGCGCCCGCGCCAACTATGAGCGCGCCCGCTACAGCTACGATCGCCGCTACGGCGACGGCGCCTATGACCGCCGCTATCCCAGCCAAGCCGCCCGCTTTCGGGTGAGCGGCGTCAGCTACGCCGGCTATGACGCCAACCGCGACCAATGGGAGCGCGACCGCGACCGCTACATCGCCGCACGCGACGCTTATGATCGCCGCAACGGCTACGGCAGCTACGACCGTCGCTATCCGGGCGAGGCCAGCCGCTACAGCGCGCCGTACGCCGGCGGCTACAGCATCGACACCAGCGCCAACACCAACACCGGCCCCGACTGCCGGCAGGACGCCAAGCGCAACGCCACCGTCGGCGGGGTGATCGGCGCGCTGGCCGGGGCGGCCCTGGGCTCGAACGTCGCCGCCCGCAACGCGCGGCCCGAAGGCACGGTGCTGGGAGCCCTGGTCGGCGCGGGCGTCGGCGCGGCCGTCGGCAACGCCTCAGCCAAGTGCGACACGCAAGGTAGCTACTACACCTACGACCAGACCCAGCCGTACCGCTACGGCGACGGCCGCTACGCCGCCGCCAATGAGCGCTGCCGCCTGGCGCCGGCGCCGACGGAATACAACGGTCGCGTCGAGACCCGTTACGTCCGCGTCTGCCCCGACGCCGACGGCCGCTACCGCGTCCAGGGCTGATCCCCGTCTGACGCTAGGCCGGCGATCTGGAAACCGCTCGCCGGCCTGAGCGTTGAACCTCCGAGGGATCGAAACAAGAAACGACAAACGGAGAGCTCGTCATGCGCGTGCCCCTGAAAGCCAATCATCGGCGGCCTGGGCGGCGCCCTGCTGGGCAATACCGTCGCCGCGCGTGGCAACAAGACCGAAGGCGCCCTCCTGGGCGGCGCGGTCGGCGCCGTGGCCGGCCACGAGATCGGCAAGAGCAAGAAGAAGTGCCACTACGAGTACCGCTACCGCTAAGGCGGTTCGGTTGTCGAAGCGCCAGCAAGGGCGTCGGATACAAGTCCGGCGCCCTTTGCCTATGCGTCGTACCGCACCCGCCCCAGGCTCTGCTTGCCTGCTGCGCCGCATCAGGCTCAATAGCCCGCGCTAAGTTCTGCTTTTGGGGGGGGCGGTGTTGACGGAAGCCTTGGTCATTCGCGGGTTGAACAAGACGTTCGCCAAGCCTGCGGTCTCGGACCTGGACCTGACGGTCCGCGCCGGTGAGCTCTACGCCCTTCTGGGGCCCAACGGCGCGGGCAAGACCACCACCCTGCGCATGGTCGCGGGCCTCACCCAGCCGGACGCAGGCGAGATCGCCATCTTCGGCGTCGACGCGCGCAAGGACCCGGCGGGCGCCAAGGCCCTGCTGGCCTGGGCGCCCGACGAGGCGATGATCTACGACAAGCTGACGCCGCTGGAATATCTGGAGTTCGTCGCCGGCCTCTGGAACATCAATCCCCGCACCGCCAAGGCCAGGGCCGAAGAGCTTCTGGCCACCCTGGGCCTGGCCTCCGAGGCGCGACGCCGCTGCGAGGGCTTCTCGCGGGGCATGAAGCAGAAGGTCGCCCTGGCCGGGGCCCTGATTCATGACCCCAAGCTGCTGATCCTGGACGAGCCGCTGACGGGCCTCGACGCCGCCGCCGCGCGCCTGGTCAAGGACATGCTGCAGGCCCGCGTCGACGCGGGCGGCACGGTGATCCTGACCACCCACATCCTCGAAGTCGCCGAGCGCATGGCCAACCGCATCGGCATCATCGCCGGCGGCCGTCTACTGGCCGAAGGCACGCTGGACGAGCTGCGCAGCCGGGCCGGCGAGGCCAGCGGCCGCACCCTGGAGGACGTTTTCCTGCAACTGACGGCCGAGGCCGCCGCGTGAGCCTGCCGTTCAAGCCGGCCAGCACGCCCTGGCTCCTGGCCCATGAGATGCGCCTGGCCTGGCGCGGCGTCTCGATGGGCCGCAAGGCGACGGGCGTCGGCACGATCATCACCTTCGCCATCCTGGGCGTCGTCATCCTGGCGGGCGGGGTGTTCCTGGCCCTGGCGACCCGGGGCCACGAGGTTCCGATCACGCCGCTTGCGGTGATCATCGTCGACATGGCGCTGGCGGTGATCCTGACCCTGATGCTGTCCACCACTCTGGCGGCCTCGGCGAACGCCCTCTACGAGCGCGGCGATCTGGACCTGCTGTTCTCGTCCCCCCTGTCGCCGCGCAAGGTGCTGTTCGTCCGGGCGCTGGGCCTGGCGGTCAGCGCCGGCTTCTGGTTCGTGGTTCCGGCGCTGCTGGTTCTGACGCCCTCGGTCGTCATGGGTCATCCGCACTGGGCCGGCGTGTTCGGCGTGCTGGTGGCGGCGGCCCTGGGCGCCACGGGAGTCGGCCTGCTGCTGGCCATGGCGCTGTTCGCGCTGATCGGTCCGCGCCGCACGCGCACCGTGGCCCAGGTGATGGCGGCCCTGATCGGCGCGGCGTTCTTCCTGGCCAGCCAGTACCGCACCCTGATGGGCGAGGACGCCTCCGAAAGCCTGTTCACACGCATCGCGCTCGACGTGCGCGACGGCCGCATCCAGCCGCCGCCGTTCGCCGACCTGCCGCTGCGCGCGGCGGTGGGTCAGCCGATCCCGCTGTTGATCCTGATGGCGATTGGCCTGGGCCTATTCCTGTTCGCCGCCCGGGTGCTGGGCCGGCGCTTCGCCGACGCGGCCGCCGCCACGCAAGGGGCCGAGACGCGCAAGGCCGCCAAGGGCCCGGTCGGCGACTTCGCCGCCGGCGCATTCCAGGCCACGCTGCGCAAGGAGCTGCGCCTGGTCAGCCGCGACGCGGCGCTTCTGTCGCAAGTGCTGCTGCGCGTTCTTTACATGGTGCCCCTGGCCTTCGTGATGGTTCGCGGCGCCGAGAACCTGGCCGCCTGGGCCCTGGCGGGTCCGGCGGCGGCGGTCACCTTCCTGGCCGGCCAAGTGGCGGGAAGCCTGATCTGGATCACCGTCTCGGCCGAGGACACGCCCGATCTCCTGGCCGTCTCGCCGACGCCCCTGAGCGTGCTGAACCGCGCCAAGCTGGCCGCCGCCCTGATCCCGGTGGCTGGGTTGCTGATCGTCCCTATCGCGGCCCTCACCTGGTACGCGCCGCTGGCGGGGCTGTGGACCGCGCTGGGCGCGGCGCTGTGCGCCTGGACGGCGGGCCTGATCGGCGTTTGGCATCAGAAACCCGGCAAGCGGGCGGACTTCAAGCAGCGTCGGGGCGGCTCGTTCCTGGTGGGCTTCGCCGAGCTGGTGATCGCCGCCCTGATCGGCGGCGCCACGGCGTTGGCGATCGCTGGACTGCTGGTCTGGGCGGCGATCCCGCTGATCGTGGCCGGCGCGCTGATGATGGCCCTGCGACGCACCGACGAGCAGATCGCCGCCGCCCTGCGCGCGGCCTCGGCGGCTTCGAACTAGGCCTCGAGCAGCGCCCGGATCCGGCAGATCACGCCGTCGGGCTGGAAGTCGATGACCGCCGCGCCCGCCAGCTCGGCGGCCAGGCCCCGTTCGATCAGGCGCGAGCCGAACCCGCGCCGTTCCGGCGGCTTGACGGGCGGACCGTCCCGCTCGGTCCAGGTCAGATCCAGGCGGGGCGCGCCAGTCTCCGGCGCCAGATCCCAGGCGATCTGGATACGCCCGTCCTGCGTGGACAGCGCCCCGTACTTGACGGCGTTGGTGGCCAGTTCGTGCAGCGCCATGGACAGCGACAGCGCCGTCTTGGGCGACAGGCGGATCGACGGGCCGCTCAGCTCGAAGCGAGCGGATCCGCCGTGCAGCACCGCGACGCGGGAGGCGACATCGTGCATCTCCGCGCCCTCCCAGTTCTCGCGGGTCAGCAGGTCGTGCGCCTCGGCCAGGGCGACGATGCGATTGGAGAACGCCTCCTTGGCCTCGTCCATATCGCGCTGGCCGTTGAAGCTCTGCGCCGCGATGGCCTGGATCGTGGCGAGGCTGTTCTTGACCCGATGATTCAGTTCATTGACCAGCAGGCGCAGGTGCAACTCGGCGCGCTTGCGTTCGGTGATGTTGACCACCGCCCCCAGGAAGCGACGCGCCCTGCCCTCGTCGTCGAAAATCACCTTGCCCTTGGCCGACAGCCAGCGCTCGACATGGTCGTCCCGACCGATGGTCCGGAACTCGATCGCGTAGTCCGCCCGGATCGCCGGATCGAAGGCGCGGTCGACCGCCTCCTGCACGCGCTGGACGTCGGCGGGATGGGTGAACGGCGTCAGCGTGTCTTGGGAGATCGGCTCTCCTGGCGTGACGCCGAACATGGCGTAGCAGCGGTCGGAAAGGCGTATCTCGCCCGTCTCCAGATCGTGATCCCAGGTGCCGACATCGGCGGCGTCGATGGCCAGCCGAAGCGTCTCCTCCTGCCGGACCAGGCGATCGACCGCCTCGCGCCGGTCGGTGACGTCCGAGACGACCCCGACAAATCGCGTGCATACGTCGTCTTCGAAGAAGGCCTGGCCGAACACCTCGATCCAGCGCGGGGCGCCGTCGTTGGCGCGCCGGATCCGGTAGTCGAGATTGATCGTGCCCGGTCCGCCCGGATCCGTCGCCGCAGCCATGGCGTCGCGCACCGCATCCCGGTCGTCGGGGTGCACCAGCGACAGGAAACGCGAGGTGCTCGGCGGCTCATGCTCGTTCAGGCCAAAGATCGCCCGGGTGCGCGCGTCCCAATGGCGTTGCCGGACGTGCGGCCTCAGCACCCAGCGCCCCAGCCCCGCCGCCTGGGCGGCCAGATCCAGGTCGACGCGCGCGGCCGCCAGTTCAGCCTCGGCCTGCTTTCGCTCGGTGACATCGATAACGACGCCGGTGTTGCGGGCCGGTTGGCCGTCCGCATCCAGATACGCCTGGCCGCGCGTGTAGACCCAACGGACCGAGCCGTCCGCCTGCACCAGCCGGTATTCCTCGGAAAACGCCTCGCCGCTCGCAGCTGACGCCTGAGCCACAGCGCGGACGCGATCACGGTCGTCGGGATGCAGGGCGGGGGTGAAGGCCAGCACCGGCAAGCCCGCCTCGGCCAAGGCCGGATCCACATTGTGCAGCTCGGCGTAGCGCGCGTCGGCATAGACCTTGTCGGCCTTCATGTCCCACTCCCAGGCCCCGACCACGCCGGCCACTTCGCGGGCCATCTGGTAGCGTTCCTGCGTGGCGCGGAGGGTCTGCTCGGCCTTGACCGACTGGGAGATCTCGACGGCCGCCACCAGCACGCCGCCTATGCCGTTAGGGGCGGTCTCGTCCGGCACGGGGCTGTAGTTGGTGGTGAAATAGGCGTCTTCCAGGACCCCGTGATTCAGAACCTTCAGCGGCAGACGCTCGAACGCAAAGCCGCCGCTGGTCCCGGCCAGGATGTCTTCGTGCAGGCCGCGCAACGCCGCCTGGAAACCTGGCGAAGTGTCATAGAAGCTCTGGCCCAGCGCGCTAGGATGGCGCTCGTGCAAGGCGGGCGCATAGGCGTCGTTGTAGATCAGGACCAGCTCGCGACCCCAGCGCAGGGCCATGGGGAAGTTGCTAGCCAGAACGATGTCGGTCGCCATGCGTAACGCCGGCGACCAGTTTTCACGCTTGCCGAGGGGTGTCTTGGACCAGTCGAACGCCACGACGCGCGCGGCCATGTCGCCGCTCACGATCCTTGTTAAAGCAGGCGTGGCTTTGTGGCCGCCCTCGCCCATCCGCTAGGTCCCCCATCCGGCCCCCCGACCGACCTTAACCGTAAGGTGAACCCATAGCGAACGCGTATTCAAGCGTCGGCGTGACGAAACGTCGCCTCAGGAGACAAAGAAGCTTCTTCGCCTCCTGAGTTACAACCTATTGTAACGCCAAAGGATCAATCGATAGGCGACCAGCGCTTCTCCGCCGCGGCGGCTTGGCGCTTGGGACCGCGGAACGCGTTCTGGCCTTCAGCGGACTTCTGGCCCGGCTTGCCGGGGCCCTTGCCCTGACCAGGACCACGCCCCTGAGCCTTCTGACCGCCTTCGGCGCGACCACCGCCGCCACCGCCGCCATTGCGGTTGCGCGGGCGCTTGCGGCGCAGCTCCGAGGGGACGTCGTTGCGCGGATCAGCCTTGCGCGGGTCGACGTACTTCTCGGCCGGGACCAGCTTGTCGGCGACGGCCGCGGCCGCAGCCAGCAGCTTGTCGTTGCGACGGTCGAAGGACGGGATCGTCTGGCGGGTGGCCTTCTGAATGTCCTTCAGCCAGGGCGCGCTCGCGCTGGCCTTGGGTCTTGTCGCCGTGGATCGAGGCGGCCTCGATGCCGGCGGCGTTCAGATACTTGGCCACCCGGTCAGCGCCGCGCTTGGTGCGGGTGAAGACGATGGTGCGCTCAACGCCGGGCTCGGCCAGGATCTCGGCCAGAAGCGGACGCTTGCGCTGGGCCTCGATGAACAGGACGCGTTGGTCGATGCGCTCGACCGTGGTGGCCTGCGGCGCGACCGAAACCTGCACCGGGTTGTTCAGCAGCTCGCCGGCCAGCTTGCCGATTTCGCTCGGCATGGTGGCCGAGAAGAACAGGTTCTGGCGGTTCTTGGTCAGCTGGGCGGCGATCTTGCGGATCGGCACCACGAAGCCCAGGTCCAGCATCTGGTCGGCTTCGTCGAGGACGAAGATCTCGGTGCCCGAGACGATGGCCGACTTCTCGGCCATGTGGTCCATCAGGCGGCCGGGGGTGGCGACCAGCACGTCGATGCCGCCGGCCAGGGCCTTCATCTGCGGGCCGTACTTGACGCCGCCATAGATGGTGTGGACCGACAGGCCCATGTGAACGGCGTAGGCCTTGAAGTTCTCGGCGATCTGGGTGGCCAGTTCGCGGGTCGGAGAGAGGACCAGGCAGCGGAAGCCGCGGCGCGGGGCCGGCTTACGGTCTTCGGCCAGGCGCTGCAGGATCGGCAGGGCGAAGGCGGCGGTCTTGCCGGTGCCCGTCTGGGCGATGCCCAAGAGGTCCTTGCCTTGCAGCACCACCGGGATGGCCTGGGCTTGGATCGGCGTCGGCTCCTTGTAGCCCTTCTCGGCAAGGGCCTTCAGCAGCGGCTTGGCCAGGCCAAGGTCGGAAAATTGAGTCACGTGTGTTGTGTCTTTCATGCGCCGAAAGACAGCGCATGCGTTCCTCGCACGGCTGGCCTTAGCGGCTAATCGTTCGGGGAACGCCCCGCGTGCACGGGCGATCGGGTGAGAAAAGCTCTCAAGGCGCTCGACAGGCTGGTCCGAAAACGGACCCTCACGCGGCTGGAGCGCCAATAGCGCCGAAGTGGCGCGAGCTGCATATCGGTTATCCTAGCGGGAAAGTCAAGTTTTGCGAAAAATCCCCCCAGCGGGGGAGGATTCTACGACGCCGGCTTGGCCTTAGGGGCCACGTCGAAGATCTTGTGCACGATCTTCCAGCCATCCGGAGTCTTCAGCAGCTGCATGTAGTCGGTCAGCACGGCCGTCGGGTGGTCCAGCACAATCTTGGCGCTGGCGGCCGAGCCGGTGATCGAGATCGACTCGATCCAGCGCCTGCGCTGGGCCTCGTCGGCGGCCGGCTTGCCGCTGGCGCCGCCGATATACTCATCGTCCGACCGTTGAACCAAGGCGCCCTCGCGGATCCACATCAGTCTCCCCTCGTCGTGGAAGGCCTGGCGGAATTCCTTGGGATCGCCGGTGGCGTGGCCGGCCAGATAGTGCTCCAGCACCGCGCGCACGGCGGGCTCCTCGGGATTGGCCGCCTGGGCCAGGGCCGGAGCGGCGGCGAGCAGGGTCGTAACGGCGACCAGGGCCGCGATGGTCTTGCGCATGATGGTGTCCCTCCCAGTGACTATGGGAGTTACAGGGGTAAATGCGGCGGCGATGGGGCGAGCCGCCTCTTGCCAGTGCGCGCCCACCGCGCCACACCGCGCTCATGAGCAAGCCCATCGTCCTCGTCGCCGCCGCCGCCCTGATCGATGTCGATGGCCGCGTGCTGATCTGCCAGCGCCCGCAGGGCAAGCAACTGGCCGGCCTGTGGGAGTTTCCGGGCGGCAAGGTCGAGGCCGGCGAGACGCCGGAACAATGCCTGATCCGGGAGCTGCAAGAAGAGCTCGGGATCAAGGCGGCGCACGCTTGCCTGGCGCCGTTCGTCTTTGCGTCTCACAGTTACGAGTCTTTTCACCTCCTGATGCCACTCTACCTGCTGCGTCGCTGGGAAGGCCAAGTGACGCGCAAGGAGCACGAGGCGCTGGCATGGGTGAAACCGGACAAGCTGAGCGACTATCCGATGCCCCCGGCCGACGAGCCCCTGGTGGCCTGGCTGCGCGACGTCCTCTGAGCGCGTTCTGGCGCGATCAATCGGGCGCGACGGCCGTCGAGGTCGGCGTGATCGTGGTGCTGATCAGCATCGCCCTGATCGGCGCCATCACCGTGCTGAGCGACGGCATCAAGACCGCCTTCACCAAGTCCGCCGACGCGATCGGCAGCTAGGGGCTCTAGACTCTGGCGAAGGTTCGGTATTTCCAAACCGCCGACCTCCCCGGCGAAGGCCGGGGCCCAGATTCATCCTGGAAACCTTAAGTGTTCGCGCCTCTCTCTGGAGCAGAGGCGACCCTTCCCGTGGGTTCGATCTGGACCCCGGCCTTCGCCGGGGACGTCGGAACATGGGAAGCTCTAACCCGCCTTATCGCCGGTCGATTGCTCCTGGGTTCCAAGAGCGTCCGCCAGGCGCATCTTGGCCGAGCCCGGCCGCAGCGGCTTCTGCTGGCTGTCATGCGGCGCCCAGCCTGTGACCGAGACGATCTCGAACGTGGCCGGAACCTTGCCGTCGGCCTCCGCGAACCGTTCCATATAGAGCTCCATCGCCCGGAACAGCACCTTGCGGGTCAAGGGCTTGCGCGAGCGGTCCAGCAGCACGCTGGTCTCACCCATTTTCCGAAGATCCCGCAGCAGCGCGATTGGGTGGGCGTAGCGCACCTTCACGCGATCGACGTCCGCCACCGGCAGGGCGAACCCGGCCCTTTGCAGGAGGCCCGCCGCATCGATGGCGTCGGCGAACGGCGAGACCCGCATCGAGGCGCCGTCGGTCAGCTCGGCCTCGGCCGCCAGCAGGCACTGGCGCAGCTCCGTCAGGGTCGCCCCGCCAAACAGCGCGCCGACGAACAGCCCGTCGGGCCGCAGCGCCCGGCGGATCTGGATCAGCGCGCCCACCAGATCGTTGGTCCAGTGCAGCGACAGGGTCGAGACCACCAGATCCAGGGTCGCGTCGCCGAACGGCAGGCGCTCCTCATCGGCGACGATGCGAGTTGTGTCGCGCCCCGCCAGCATCCGCCCCGACAGGTCGGTCTCGATCAGCGTATCGATATTGGCGCGCGCGTCACTTTCACTCAACGCCTTGAAAAAATGACCATTTCTCGCGCCGAGGTCGACGGCGACCGGAAAGCGTCGCAGGATCGTCTCCAGCCGCATCACCACGTCCTGAGCAGCGCGCGCCTTCAGGAAGTCGGCTGCGCCGAAGTCGGGCGCGGCGCGGTCAAGGCGCTGGCGGTGCAGGGTGCGGTCGAACAGGAGCGGAGAAGCGGTCATGCGCGCGGAACATGGCGATTTCGAACCGACATGGAAAGCCGCGACAGGCCGTCTGATCCCTCATTTGCGCGGCCTGGGGCGCGGGGTGCTGGACCTGATCCTGCCGCCCGCCAGCCTGGACGGCCAAACGGCCCTGAGCGGCGGCCTGTCGCCGGCGGCGTTCGCCAAGGTGACCTTCATCGATGATCCGGTGTGCGACGGCTGCGGCCTGGCCATGCCCTATGTCGACGCCGCCGCCGAGCGCTGCCCCGCCTGCCGGGCCAAGCCCAAGGCGTTCGCCAGGGCCCGGGCGGCCTGTGTCTATGACGAGCATTCGCGCGATCTGATCCTGATGCTCAAGCATGCCGACCGCGTCGATCTGGCGAGCCTGTTCGCGCGCTGGCTGTCGCGGGCGGCGGGCGAGCTGCTGGACGAGGCCGACGCCATCGCCCCCGTCCCCACTCACAGGTCCCGGATGTTCAGTCGGCGCTACAATCAGGCCGCCGAGATCGCCCGGCCGTTGGCGCGTCTGGCGGGCCGGCCCTACCTGCCCGACGCCCTCGTGCGGCGGCGTGACACCGCCAGCCAGGGCGGCAAGTCGGCCTCGGGCCGGCGGCGCAACGTGGCGGCGGCCTTCGTCGTGCCGCCGTCCAGACGAGGCCAGGTCGCGGGGCGCAAGATCCTGCTGATTGACGACGTCCTCACCACCGGCGCCACCGCCGAGGGCTGCGCGCGGGCGTTTCTGGCGGCGGGCGCAACCTGCGTCACCCTGGCCGTCGTCGCGCGCGTTACAGAAATGCAGGCGCGTCCTATATGAGGGCGTCGGAACACCAGCGAGTCACGTCATGGCCAAGGTCACCATCTACACCCGCCCCTTCTGCCCCTACTGCTCGCGCGCGGTGGCGCTGCTGATCGACAAGCGCGCGGACTTCACCGAGATCGAGGCCGGCATGGATCCGGCCCTGCGCCAGGAGATGATGCAGCGCTCGGGCCGCAACACCTTCCCGCAGATCTTCGTGGGCGAGCAGCACATCGGCGGCTGCGACGACATGATGGCCCTGGAAAGCGAGGGCAAGCTGGACAGCCTCCTCTCGGCATGAGCCCGTCCGCGCCCTTCCGCGTCGGGCTGATCCAGACCCGCACTCCCGCCACCCACGCCGCCGCGCTCGACCACGTGG
>NCDQ01000165.1 GCA_002280275.1 Caulobacter vibrioides
GACCCGCACGCCCGGAGCCACCTCGCCGACGAAAGGCATACGGCTGAAGGTGATACCCAGGGTCCCGCCCCAGGCATGGGTGATCTCCACGTCCGCCAGGCGCGGATAGACCTTGGCGAGGTTCTTCCGGACCATGCCGGCGATGTCCTCGGGAAAGCCGGGGCGATAGTTCTCACCGCCCCCGAACAGCAGCCGCCCATCGGGCGTCTTGCGGAAGTAGTTCACGACAAAGCGGCTGTCAGCCACGGCCGCGTTCGAGCGGATGATCTCGTCGGCCAGCGCCCCCAGCGGCGCGGTGACGGCGATGAAGTTGTTGATCGGCATAACCCGGGCGCAGGCCGCGCCCGCCATGGCGTTGAGGGACCCGTCGCCGCTGAGGATCAGGCGATCGCAGGTGACGCGGCCGGTCGCCGTCTCGACCACGATCTTGCCGCCCTCGCGTCGCCAGGCCTCGGCGCGGGTGTGCTCGTAGATCACCGCGCCGGCCGCCCTCGCCTGGGCCGCCATGCCTTGGGCCAATTTGAGCGGATGAACGTGACCGCCGCCATGATCGACGAGGCCACCGTGATAGACGCCCGTACCCAGCTCGACGGCGAGGTCGTCTTCGCTGATCAAGGCCAGTTGATCATAGCCGTAGCGCTCGGCCATTAGCGCGACATAGGCCGCGTCCTCAGCCTCGCCGCCGGGCTTGTGGCGCGCGTGGATCATGCCCGGCCGCCAGTCACAGGCGATCACATCCGTCAGGGCCTGGAAATGGGCGCGGGCGTCTTCGGCCAGCCGCCAGAGCGCCATGGCGTCGTCGCTGCCGACCGTCTTTTCCAGCCAGGCCTGATCGCGCCGCTGACCGGTGTGGACCTGCCCCCCGTTGCGGCCCGAGGCGGCGCAGCCGACCCGGCCAGCTTCCAGGACAATCGCCCGGCCTCCGAGCGCCATCGCCGCGCCGAGACCTGTGAAGCCGGCTCCGACGATGCAAACCTCGGTTTGGACATCGCCGGCCAGCGGCGGAAGATCGGGGAGGTCAGCTGCGGTGGCCGCGTACCAGTTCCCTCTCCCATGGGGAGAGGGGTAGGGGTGAGGGGTTTCGCCGGTCACCGCTGTAACCCCTCATCCCCCACGCCTGCGGCGCGGGTCCCCCTTCTCCCTATGGGAGAAGGTTCATACTCCGCCCTACACATTCAGCAGCAGGAACTCCCGCTCCCACGGGCTGATGGTGCGCATGAAGGTCTCGTACTCGGCCTGCTTCACCCGGTCGTAGGCGGCGCAGAAGGTCGGGCCCAGGATCTCGACCAGCGGCTGGCAGGCGACAAACAGGCGCAAGGAATCCGACAGGCTGCGCGGCAGCTCGATCCCTCGGGCGCCGGCGTCGATCGCCACCGGCTCGCTGGGCTTGAGCCCCTGGACCATGCCGAGATAGCCGGCGGCCAGCGACGCGGCGATGGCCAGGTACGGATTGGCGTCTGATGACGGGATGCGGTTTTCGACCCGGCGGTTGTTGGGCCCCGACGGCGGCACGCGCAGGCCGCAGGTGCGGTTGTCGTAGCCCCACTGGGTGTTCACTGGCGCGCCGCTGTCGCGCGAGATGCGGCGGTAGCTGTTCACGTAGGGCGCCAGGATGGCCATGATCGCCGGCAGATAGGTCTGCTGGCCGGCGATGAAGCCGTGGAACATCGCCGACTCCGCCCCGTCCTCGTCCGAGAACAGGTTGCGCCCCTTCTTGTCGACAATCGACTGGTGGATGTGCATGGCGCTGCCCGGCTCATTGGCCATCGGCTTGGCCATGAAGGTGGCGTAGATCTCGTGCTCCAGCGCCGCCTCGCGGATCGTGCGCTTCATCATGAACACCTGGTCGGCCAGCTCCAGCGGATGGCCGTGCTGCAGGTTGATCTCCATCTGCGCCACACCGCTTTCGTGGATCAGGGTGTCGATCTCCAGCCCCTGGCGCTCGGAGTACTCGTACATGTCCTCGAACAGCGCATCGAACTCGTTGACCGCGCTGATCGAATAGCCCTGCCGGCCAGTCTCGGGACGCCCCGAGCGGCCAATCGGGGGCTTCAGCGGATAGTCCGGATCGGTGTTGCGATCGACCAGATAGAACTCGATTTCCGGCGCCACGATCGGGTTCCAGCCCTTTTCCGCATAGAGCGCCAGAACGCGCCGCAGCACCTGACGCGGGGCCTCCTCGACGGGACGGCCATCGGGGTGGAAGGCGTCATGGATTACCTGCGCCGTAGGATCCTGCGCCCAGGGCACCGCCGCCAGGGTCGCGAAATCGGGGGTCAGGAAGATGTCGGTGTCGGACTGCACCGCGTTCACCGCCCCCTCGAACTCGGGGAAGTCGCCGGTGATGGTCTGGTAGAACACCGCCAGCGGCAGGTTCATCGACGGCGCACCCAGGAACTTGCGCACCGGCATGATCTTGCCGCGCGCCACGCCGGCGAGATCGGGCACCACGCACTCGATCTCCTCGATGTGCTGGCGCGCGAACCAGTCCTTGGCCTCCTCGATCGTCGAGACGCCGCGATCCAGGATCTGGTCGCGCTTGGCCTTGTTGTGCTTGGGCTTCATGACGCGCTCCGAGAGCTCTGCTGGGGTGACGAGGCCAGGCCGAGGAAAACCATCATCGCCCGGTTCATCCGAACGACGTCTTCAGCGTCGAGCCGGCCAATGCGCTCGCCGACCTTGGATTTCGGGACCGTGGTGATCTTGTCGATCATCATGCGCGACGTTACCCGCAGTCCGTTGCCAACGTTAGGTTCGACAGCAAGTCGGAATAGCGGCGCCTCGCTTTGATCCGTCGTCAGCCCGCACACGGTGACGGAGTCGGTGGTCTCGAAATTGTCGTCCTGCACGATGACCACCGGACGAGGCTTGCTCGCATAGTCCTTGCCGCCGGAGACCGTCCAAATGTCTCCCCGCCTCATTCGTCGTTCCACTCGGAAATCGCGTCGATGAACGCCTGATCGTCTGCGGCATGCTCACTGGCTGCGACCAACGCCGCCTGACGGCGCGCCTCGGCCTGGAACTCGGGCGAACGCACATCGGGCACCCATATCTGAATGGGCCGCAGGCCTTGAGCCCTTAACCGGGCGCGATGCTCTTGGACTTTCAGCCGCGTCGACTTCGCGCTCACAGACGATGCCATGCTTCGTTCTCCGCGAAAGTTACATGTAACCTAGCACAAGAGGCTCTCGCCGTCACGCCCCCGGCTTCAGCGCGCGGAGGATCGGCTCGGCTTCGGTCAGCGACTTTTCGATGATCCCGACCAACTCGTCGATCTCGGCGTGGCTGACGATCAGCGGCGGGCAGCAGACGATGCTGTCTCGGATGGCGCGGACCATCAGGCCGTTCCGGATGCAGATGTCGCGGACGATGGGCCCGGCCTCGCCCTCCTTGTCGAGGAAGCGATGGTTGGTCCCCTTCTCGCGGACGATCTCGACGGCGCCGATCAGGCCCAGCGACCGGGTCTCGCCGACCAGCGGGTGATCGTTCAGGCGGGAGAGGGCCTTGGCGAGGTACGGGCCGGCGTCGTCGCGGGCGCGCTCGACCAGGCCCTCACGCTCGATGATCTCGATGTTTTTCAGCGCCACCGCCGCGCAGGTCGGGTGGCCCGAATAGGTAAAGCCGTGGATGAAGTCGCCGCCCTTCTCGCGCAGCTCGGCGACGATATGGTCGGCGACCCCCACGGCGCTGATCGGCAGGTAGCCGGACGACAGGCCTTTGGCCATGGCGATCAGGTCAGGCTTGATCCCGTAGTGCTGGTGACCGAACCATTGGCCCAGGCGCCCGAAGCCGCAGATGACCTCGTCGCAGACCAGCAGGATGCCATACTTGCGGCATAGGGCCTCAACAGCGGGCCAGTAGCCGTCGGGCGGGATGATCACCCCACCGGCGCCCTGCACCGGCTCGCCGATGAAGGCGGCGACGTTTTCAGGCCCGACCTCGAGGATCTTGTCCTCGATCTCCTTCACGCAGCGATCACGGAACGCTGCCGGGTCTTCGCCGAAGCCCTCGCCGAAGTGATAGGGCTGGGCCACATGCTCGACGCCCGGGATCGGCAGGTCGCCCTGCGCATGCATGTGCTTCATGCCGCCCAGCGACACCCCCGCCACGGTCGAGCCGTGATAGGCGTTCCAGCGGCTGATAAAGACCGTGCGTTGCGGCTGCTCCTTGAGCTTCCAGTAGTGGCGGACCAGGCGGAAGACCGTGTCGTTGGCCTCCGACCCCGACGAGTTGAAGAAGACGTGGGTCAGATGGCCGCCCATCTTCTGCGCGATCTTGGCCGCCAGGGTCACGGTCGGCGGAGTCGCGGTCTTGAAGAAGGTGTTGTAGTAGGGCAGCTCAAGCATCTGCTCGTAGGCCGCTTCAGCCAGCTCCTTGCGGCCGTACCCGACGTTCACGCACCACAGGCCGGCCATGCCGTCGAGGATGCGATCGCCGTCGCCGTCGGTGATGTAGCAGCCGTCGGCGCGGGTCACGATGCGGCTGCCGCCCAGCTCGGCGATCACCTTGTGGTCGGCCTGGGCCGGCAGGTGGTGGGCCAGGTCCAGACGCTTGAGCTCGGCGATGTCGTGGTTACGGATGGGGGCGTTCATGGGGCGACTCCTGACTCGACGAGCGGCGCGCCTCTGAGGGCGCGTCCGAAAATTTCAAAGAAGATCTGTGACTGCCGGTTCTGCGCCGGCTTCCATTCGGGGTGCCACTGGACGGCCAGCACGGGGGCGCTGTTGACGGTGGCGGAGAAGGCTTCGACCACGCCGTCGGGGGCGCGGGCCTCAACGGTCAGCCCCTCGCCCAGCCGGTCAACGCCCTGGTAGTGGACGGAATTGACGACGGTCGCCTCGACGCCAAGAGCGCGCGACAGCACCCCGCCCGGCGTCAGGGCGACATCGTGCAGGTGGTCGAACATGTCGTTGAAGTCGACGTCATCGGGCGCGTGGTGGCCGATCAGGTCGGGACTGGCGGCCATGTCCCGCCGCAGCGTGCCGCCGAAAGCGACATTGATCTCCTGGAAGCCCCGGCAGACGCCGAACACCGGCTTGCCCAGGTCCAGCATCGCCTTGATCAGGTCGGCGGTCATGCCGTCGCGGGCGGCGTCGAACGGTCCCGGCGCGTCGCCGATCTCCTCGCCATAGAGGGCGGGATCCAGGTTCGAGGGGCTGCCCGTCAGCATCAGCCCATCGAGACGGCCCGCGACCTCGGCCGCGCGCATTCGGCCCGGCAGCGACGGGATCAGCAGCGCGGCCACGTCGCCATAGGCCATGGTCGCGTCGACATAGCGGCTCATCACCGCCTGGGCCGGCTCGACCCCGACGGTGCGGGTGCAGCAGATGATCCCGGCGACGGGGCGTGCGGTCATGGCGTCAGCTCAGCAACACCGCCGGCGAACAGGCGTGCCAGCACAGCCACACCGTCTCGCCCAGCTTGAAGTCTTCCTGGTCCCAACGGGTCAGGTTCGAGCGCTGAGCCTTGACCCGGCGACCACCCGCGATCTCAACCTCATAGGTGGACGAGCCGCCC
>NCDQ01000166.1 GCA_002280275.1 Caulobacter vibrioides
CGGGGTTCGATCCATGGCGAGAGACTGGCCTTCGGAGGCCAGTGTCTCAACGGAAGGAATCAGGATTTTCTGGCGAGGGCGTAACCACTCACCCTCCCACCGCTTCGCGGTGGGCCCCTCCCTCTCTCAAAGAGAGAGGGATTTCAAACCCTTACAGGCCGGGCAGCTTGATGCCGGCCTTCTTTTCGCGGCTGATCACCACGCCGCCCGAGCCGACCAGCTTCTTCAGACGGGCTTCCTCGGCGGCGGCGTCGATTTCCAGCGGGGCGTTGGCGCCGGTCTCGGCGGCCGTGGCGACGTTGGTCTTGGCCTCGCCCTTCTTCCAGAACATCACCTTGCTGGCGAAGCTCTGGTCCTTGTGAGCCAGGTCGCCGTTCTCGTCGTCGACGACGAAGCGGATCAGCGGGTCAGCCTTGTCGACGCCGGCGCGGGCGACCAGCAGGCGCTCGCCTTCCGAGCGGCCCGACGCGGCGCTCTGGCCCAGCAGGGCGGCGCGGGCGGCGCTTTCCGGCTGCAGTTCCTGCGGGCGCGGCTCGCCGGGCGCCGGCGGGCGCAGGGCGTAATCCGGCGGCACGGCCAGCGGGGCCTTGGCCACCACGCGGAACTCGTCGGGGACCACCTTGCTCATGCCCAGAGCCTTCTGGGTCGATTGGCAGCCCGCCAGGCCGATGGCGGCCACGGCGGTCAGGGCGCTCACGGTCGCGACCCGATTGAAATTCATCTAACCACGCTCCAGCAGGCCGACCCCCGGCCCAAAAATTCGGACGCTCTCGATACGACATCATCGCGCGGGCGCCAATGTCCCATGCGATTGCGGCGGCAATCGGCCCGAGGCCGGCGATCAAGACCGGCTATTCGGTCTGATGGGAGAGCTTCTTTTCCTCGGACAGGAAGCTGTCGAGCAGCAGTAGAGCCACCCCCACCGAGATGCCTGAGTCGGCGACGTTGAACACCCAGGGGAAATAGAGCCGTGACACGTCGATGAAGTCGACGACATAGCCATACAGCACCCGGTCGATCAGGTTGTTGCCGATGGCCCCACCGATGATCAGGCCGATCCCCAGCGCCGGCAGCGGCCTGATCGCCTTGCGGACCCAGATCGCGAGGCCGATCACCACCAGCACCGAAAAGCCGATCAGCAGCCACCGGCCCCACTCGCTGTTACGCAGCAGACCAAAGCTCATGCCGTAGTTATGGACCATGGTCAGGTGGACCGGCCCCAGGAACGGCAGGGACGCGCCCGGCTCGCGGCCGAGCAGCGAGAGGACCCACAGCTTTGAGATCTGGTCCAGCACCACCGTGGCGGCGGCGACGGCGTAGGCGATCCAGCCTTGGCGGGTGATGGTCAAAGGCAGTCATCCCCTGTTCGAAATCCTCTCCCAGAGGGAGAGGAGGGACCCGCTGCGTCAGCAGCGGGAGGTGAGGGGTTTCGCCGTTGGACGGTTTACCCCCTCACCCCTACCCCTCTCCCCATGGGAGAGGGAGATTCTAGCGTCCCGCGTCCCAGTAGGCCACGGCGTCGGCGTCGCGAAGGCTAAGCTCCGGATAGCGCGGATCGGTTCCGACCTCCGGCAGGATGCGCCACGAGCGGGCGCACTTTTGACCTTCGGCGCGGTTCGGATCCACCGACACGCCCTTGACGTCGTCAGTGCGGAAGGCGCCGGCGTCGCCCGCGACCAGGGTCGCGGCGCTGGTGCGGAACACCTCGGCCGGGTCCAGGCCCTCGAAGGCGGCCAGCAGGTCTTCATCGGCGACATGCACCACCGGCGCGGCTTCCAGCGCCGAGCCGATGCGCTTTTCGCGGCGCTCGACTTCCAGGGCGCCGGTGACCACCGAGGTGACGGTCTCGACCTTGGCCCAGCGCTTGGCCTCGGCGTCGTTGCGCCACTCAGCCGGCGTTTCCGGGATCACGCGATAGGCCACCGGGCCCGCCTCGGGGAAGCGGGTGGTCCAGGCCTCTTCCATCGTGAAGCTGGCCAGCGGGGCCAGCCAGATGGTCAGGCGGTCGAAGACGTAGTCCAGCACCGTGCGATAGGCCCGGCGCTTGAGAGCGTCGGGGCGGTCGCAATAGAGGCTGTCGCGGCGGACGTCGAAATAGAGGGCCGAGAGATCCCCCTGGCAGAACTCGATCAGCGGCCGGATGACGTCCGAGAAGCGGTAGCTCCCATAGGCCTCGCGCACCTGGCCATCCAGTTCCCACAGGCGGTGCAGGATGTACTTCTCCAGCGGCGGGAACTGGTCATAGTCGGTGACCCGTTCGGCCTCGTCAAAGCCGGCCAGGGCGCCCAGCAGGTAGCGCATGGTGTTGCGCAGCTTGCGATAGGCGTCGGTGGTGGTGGCCAGGATCGTCTTACCGATCCGCTGGTCTTCCGAATAGTCGACCATCGCCGCCCACAGGCGCAGGATTTCCGCGCCGGACTCCTTGGTGATCGTCTGCGGCTCGACCGTGTTGCCCTTGGACTTGGACATCTTCTCGCCGTTCTCGTCCATGGTGAAGCCATGGGTCAGGACGGCCTTGTAGGGCGCGCGGCCGCGGGTGCCGCAGCCTTCCAGCAGGGACGACTGGAACCAGCCGCGGTGCTGGTCAGAGCCTTCCAGATAGAGGTCGGCCGGCCAGGCGCTGTCCTTACGGCCCTCGATGGTGAAGGCGTGGGTGCAGCCGCTGTCGAACCAGACATCGAGGATGTCGGTGATCTTCTCGTACTGGGCCGGGTCGTGGGCGCCCAGGAAGTCGCTGTCGGGACGCGTGAACCAGGCGTCGGCGCCGCCTTCGCGGATGGCCGCCAGGATCCGGGCGTTGACCTCGGGGTCGTTCAGCGGGTGGCCGGTGTGCTTGTCGACGAACATCGCCAGCGGCGTGCCCCAGTTGCGCTGGCGGCTGATCAGCCAGTCGGGACGGGTCTCGACCATGGCGCCAATGCGGTTGCGGCCGCCGTCGGGATAGAAGGCGGTGTCGGCGATGGCCTGCACGGCCACCTCGCGCAGGGTCTTGCCGCCCAGGCTGTCCACCGCGTGGTCCATGCGGATGAACCACTGCGGGGTGTTGCGGAAGATCACCGGGGCCTTGGAGCGCCAGCTGTGCGGATAGCTGTGCTCGATCCGGCCGCGCGCCAGAAGGTTTCCGGCCTCGATCAGCTTGTCCATCACCGCGCCGTTGGCGGGCCCGAACTTGCCGACCTTCTTGCCTTCGGTCTCGAGCACCTTGAGGCCCGCAAACAGGGCCACGTGCGGATAGTAGGCGCCGTCGGGATCGACGGTGTCGGGGATCTCGCGATGGCCGTGGGCCAGCCAGACCTGATAGTCGTCGGCGCCGTGGCCAGGCGCGGTGTGAACAAAGCCCGTGCCGGCGTCGTCGGTCACGTGGTCGCCGGCCAGCATCGGCACGGCGTAGCCGTAGTGGCTGTCGAGGTCGGCCAGCGGGTGGGCCAGCACCATGCCTTCGCAGTCGACGGCCTCGACTGTCTTCCACGACGCGACCTTGGCGGCCTTGAAGACGTCGGCGACCAGCTTGTCGGCGATGATCAGGCGGTCGCCCGAGCCCTGCACGACCGGGAACTTCACCCAGATCGTGGGCGAGACATGGTCGTGGTACTCGATCTCGGCGTCGGCCAGGGCCGTGCGCTCCACGGGGCTCCACATCACGGGCTTGGAGCCGCGATAGAGCTGACCGGTCTCAAGGAACTTGTGGAACTCGGCGACGATCGTGGCTTCGCTGGTGAAGTCCATGGTGGCGTAGCGGTTCCACCAGTCGCCCAGCACGCCCAGGCGCTGGAACTCGGTCTTCTGGGCCTCGATCCAGCCGCCGGCGTAGGCGCGGCATTCGCGGCGGAATTCCTCGGCCGGGACCTCGTCCTTGCGGCGGCCCTTGGCGCGGAACTGCTCCTCGATCTTCCACTCGATCGGCAGGCCGTGGCAGTCCCAGCCGGGCACGTAGTCGACGTCGTAGCCCAGCGCGAAGCGGCTGCGGACCACGAAGTCCTTGAGGATCTTGTTCAGCGCGTGGCCGATGTGGATAGCGCCGTTGGCGTAGGGCGGGCCGTCGTGGAACACGAACAGCGGCGCGCCGGCGGCCTGACGCTTGGCGCGCACCGCGCCGTACAGGCCCTTGTCGGACAGGGCGGCCCAGCCCTCCAGGATTTCCGGCTCCTTCTTGGGCAGGCCCGCGCGCATCGGGAACGGGGTGTCGGGAAGGAAGACGGTTTCGCGATAGTCGCGGGCGGTCGTGGCGTCGTCGGCCATGGGATGGAATCCGGCTCTGGAAATTTCGGAAGAAGGCGGGAGAACCCGGCGCGCGCTGGAGGATCGTCCGGCGGCGTCACGCCGGGCGGATAATTCGCGAAATCTTCCGAACGGAACTCATGCGGTGGGGATAGCAGAGGCGGGACGCGCGCGCAAAGGCTTCGGCGGGATAAGCAACCCTCCCCCCAGCGGGGGAGGTGGTCGCGAAGCGATCGGAGGGGGAAGTCCTGCGGACCCTGCCTCTTCCCCCTCCGTCGTCCCTGCGGGCCGACACCTCCCCCGCTGGGGGGAGGATTTTCGGCCTGCTTAAGCCCCCGGCTTCCTCAGCTTCGGCGTCACGGTCACCTGCATCAGCCGCGCGTGGCGGATCAGGGTGAATACGGTCGGCTTGCCGATGCTGTGGTTGTCCAGCGCGCGCAAGAGGTCATCCAGCCCGGTCAGCAGCATCTCGCCCGCGGCGATCAGGAGGTCGCCTTCCTTGATCCCGGCCTTGGCCGCCGGGCCGCCGGCGTCGACATGGGCCACATAGACCGCATAGGGCTGATGCACGCCCGTGGCCCGCGCCAGGGCCGGCGGGATCGGCGCCTGCTGGGCCACGAGCCCGATCGAGCCGCGGCGCACATGGCCGTGGGCCAGGAGCTCGCCGATCACGAACTTGGCCGTATTGGCCGCGACCGCGAAGCACAGGCCCTGGTAGCCGGCGATGATCGCCGTGGCGATGCCCACCACCTCGCCGGTCGAGCTGACCAGCGGCCCGCCGCTGTTGCCCGGATTGAGCGCGGCGTCGGTCTGGATCAGGTCTTCGATCAGCCGGCCGCGCTCGGCGCGCAGGCTCCGGCCCAGGGCGGACACGACGCCGGTGGTCACCGTGGCCTCAAAGCCCAGCGGCGCGCCGATGGCGATGACCAGCTGGCCGCGCCGCAGCTTCTTGGAGTCGCCCAGCCGCGCGATCGGGATCTCGACGGCCTGGTCGACCTTGATTAAGGCCAGGTCGGTGTCGGGATCATCGCCGACGCAGCGCGCGGTTAGGCTGCGGCCCTCGGCGGTGATGACGATGAAGCGGTTGGCGCCTTGGACCACGTGGCTGTTGGTCAGGATCAGCCCGCCTTCCGCGATCGCAAAGCCCGAGCCGACGCCCGACATGCGCGGGTCTTCCAGCATCGGATGGATGCGCACGACGCTGGGGCCCACATGCTCGACGGCGCGGACCACGGCGTTGGAATAGGCGTCCAGCAAATCGCCGTCGGGCAGGGCGCAATAGCCGCCCTCGACCTCGACCGCCTTGCCGGTGTCGAACACGAAGTGCGCGCCGTCCGGATAGGCCAGAATCTCGTGCCGCCGCTGAGCGACCGGCCGCCGGGCGCGCGCGAAATGATGATACTTGCGACCCTTGAGCATCCGGCCCCCAACCTAGACGTTAATCAAGGTTAACGGCTGGCGCGGCGGGAGGAAAGGGCTTCTCCCGTGGCGGGAGTGGGGGGCTTTTTTGAATCCCTCTCTCATGGAGAGAGGGAGGGGCCCGCCGCGAAGCGGTGGGAGGGTGAGTGGGTCGGCGAAGCCCGTAGACGATCTTGGCGCGGCCGAGGGCTATGCGCCGGCACGCCGGCAAAGGGTGAAACCACTCACCCTCCCGCGCCTGCGGCGCGGGCCCCTCCCTCTCTCTAAGAGAGAGGGAATCCTAACCCTAAAACGCCGGCGCCACGATCGCCCGCGCGGCCTGCTCGTCGCGGCGGATCTGGTCGATCATCAGCTCCAGGCTGTCGAACTTCAGCTCCGGACGCAGGAAGGCGATCAGCTGGGTTTCGATGATCTGGCCGTAGAGATCCTCGTCGAAGTCGAACAGCCAGGTCTCCAGCCGCGTCTCGACATGGCCGGTCGTCGGGTTGTTGCCCAGATTGGCCACGCCCGGCGCCTCGCGGCCGTCGGGCAGGCGCGTGCGGGTGGCGTAGACGCCGAGTTTGGGGACCACATAGTCCTCGACCTCGACATTGGCGGTGGGAAAGCCCAGCTGGCGGCCCAGTTGCTGGCCGCGTCGCACCACGCCCTCGATGGCGAAGGGGCGGCCCAGGATCGACGCCGCCTGCTCGGGCTGGCCGGCCCGCAGGGCGTCGCGCACGGCGGTCGAGGAGAACTTCTCGCCGCCTTCGCCGGCCACCGGTTCGGCGATCGAGACGGTGAATCCGTACTCTTCGCCGTAAGCGCGCAGCAGGTCGGGGCTGCCGGTGCGGCCGCGCCCGAACGAGATGTCGAAGCCGGCGGCCACGTGGGTGACGCCCAGGCCCTCGACCAGCACCTTCTCGACGAACTCGCGATCGCCGTAGCTGGCCATCTCGAAGTCGAACGGCAGCAGGTAGAAGGTGTCGACGCCCAGCCCCGCCAGCGCCCGGGCCTGCTGGCTCTGGGTCATCAGCTTGAAGGCCGGTTCGGTGGGCCGGAACAGGCGGCGTGGATGCGGGTCGAAGCTGATCACGCCCAGCGGCGCCTTGCTGGCCATGGCGGCCTTGGCGGCCTGGGCGATCACCTGCTGGTGGCCGCGATGCACGCCGTCGAAATTGCCAAGCGCGACCGACGCGCCGCGTTGCTCGGGGGGGAGAGCCTTCCAGGCGTGAACAGTCTTCAGGGGCATCAGGCGGCCTTGCGGGGGACCATGACCACAGCCTCGCCGTCGACCACCGGCTTGCCATTGACCAGGCAGACCGTGGCGAAGGTGACGCGGGCCTTGGCCTCGTCGATTTCAGTGATGGTGGCGCGGGCGGTGACGCCGTCGCCGATCTTGACCGGGCGCTTGAAGCGCAGGGTCTGGGACAGATAGATCGCGCCGGGGCCGGGCAGGGTCGTGCCCAGCACCGCCGAGATATAGCCGGCCGACAGCATGCCGTGGGCGATGCGCTCGCCAAAGGGGGTCTTGGCGGCGTAGTCGGCGTCCAGGTGGACGGGATTGTTGTCGCCGGTGACCTCGGCGAAGGCCACGATGTCGGCCTCGCCCACGGTGCGGACCAGTTCGGCCGATTGGCCGACGTTCAGCTCTTCCAGAAACTTGCCCTGCATCACGCGCTCCCCTGCGGTTCTTATTGTGCGTTGCACAGAGTGTAGCGGCGTAAGCGCATCCAGCAAAAGTGCTTCCGGTTTTGCGGCTGGATGCGCGCCCACGAGGAGCACGCTATCACCACACCAGATCGCCGATCGCGTGGGTCGCGCCCACGGCTTCGGCGTCCAGCAGGGCGTGGACGGCGTCGGGAACCAGCTGGCCGTCGGGACCCACGGCCTTGTCGCCATGGATGCCCTTGGCGACGAACAGGCACGCCAGCTTCTGGTCGTGTGCGCCCTTGACGTCGGTGATGACGCCGTCGCCGACGCAGAGGATCCGCGTGCGATCGACGGGGCGGCCCAGCAAACGCTCGGCCTCGGCCACGGCCAGGTCGTAGATCTGGCCGTAGGGCTTGCCGGCCATCACCACCTTGCCGCACAGGCTCTCATAGAGATCGGCCAGCGAGCCGGCGCAGTAGATCAGGCGATCGCCGCGCTGCACCACGCGGTCGGGATTGGCGCAGATGAACAGGAGGCCCCGCTCGGCGGCCACCTTCAGGCGGTCGCGATAGTCTTCGGGGACCTCGATTTCGTCTTCGTAGAGGCCGGTGCACGAGATGAAGTCGGCGTCCTCGCAACCGGCGGCGACCAGGTCGATGCCCTCGTACAGCACCTCGTCGCGGGCCGGGCCGATCTTCCAGACCTTGCCCGGCGCATTGGCCTTCAGGAGCGCGCGGGTCGCGTCGCCCGAGGTGACAAAGCCCTGCCAGGCCGAGCGCGGCACGCCCAGCGCGTCCAGCTGCGCCACCACGTCGTGCGACGGGCGCGGCGAGTTGGAGATCAGCACCACCGGGCCCTTGCTCTGCGCCCACTTGGTCAGCGCGTCGCAAGCCTCGGGGAAGCTGGCCACGCCGTTGTGGATCACGCCCCAGACGTCGCTCAGCACCACGTCATAGCGGTCGGAAAGGGCGGAAAGGCCGGAGGGGAAATCCATCATGGGCTCGGCGGTAGCGGTCGGGAGGGGGGGCGTCAATGCGACCCGGCCCCTTAGCTGAGCCCTGGGCGGCGGGATTCAAGGGCCCGGGCGGCCCCGCTATCGAAGACCGGCGTTCCGTGACTATCCTGCCCGCCAACGGGAGAGCGTCATGACGATTCTGGTTCTTGGCCTTGTGCTGTTTCTGGGGATCCACTCGGTGCGGATCCTCGCCGCGCCCTTCCGCGACGCCCAGGTCGCCGCCAGCCCCAAGCGCTGGCGCGGGCTCTATTCGCTGGTCTCGGCGGTCGGGTTTGGCCTGATCATCTGGGGCTGGATCGTCTATCGCCCCGCCGCGCCGCAGCTCTACGACCCGCCGGCCTGGGGGCGTCACGCGGCCATGCTGCTGGTCTGGCTGGCCTTCATGCTGCTGCCCACGGCCAACGCCCCGGCCGGACGGATCAAGGCGACGGTGCGCCACCCGATGCTGCTGGGCGTGATCCTGTGGTCGGCCGGCCACCTGCTGGCCAACGGCGATCAGGCCTCGGTGAACGGCGTGCTGGGCGGGACGGTGCTGTATCTGGTGTTCGTGTTCGGGCTGCACCGGTTGCTGTTTGGCGTTTCGCCGATGGGGTGAGGGGGGCGACGCCCTGACCTGCCCGACATCCCGGCCGCAGCGAAGCGGAGAGCCGGGACCCAGGGCAAACGGCAGTGCGGTGGCCCCTGGGTCCCGGCGCTACAGTCCGCTACGCGGTCTTTCGGCCGGGATGACGAGAAAATAAAATAGTGTCAGCAAATTGAGGGCGAACCTCAGTTCAGCTCACCCCCGCACAGAGCCCCTACACCGGCGTTCGCCGGTCCCCCTCCCCCCGGTGGGGGAGGAGCCCAACACTCCCCGACCTCCCCGGCGAATGCCGGGGCCCAGATTCATCCGAAGCGGTTGGGGTGGGTTCGACTGGCGGCTGCTTCAGCTTGCCTAGTCTCGTGGGTTCGATCTGGACCCCGGCATTCGCCAGGGAGGTCGGATTGGGACCTATTGAGCGTCATGAAAGATCACGCTCAGCGTCCGCCGGACCGCACTTCGCTGACCCCGTGCTGCAGCACACGGCAGTGCAACCCTTTGTCCGTGAGAGCCTGAGAGTGTCCGCGAAGCAGGGCCTATCCACCGGCTGGGGGAAAAGATGGTCTCACACTCCCCGACCTCCCCGGCGAATGCCGGGGTCCAGATCGAGACTGCTTGCGTTCCCGGAATGGCTGAGGCCGCTAGGCGAGCCCACCCCAACCGCTCAGGCTGAATCTGGGCCCCGGCATTCGCCGGGGAGGTCGGATGAAGACCTACTGAGCATCATGAAAGATCACCCCCAACGTCCGCCGCCGCCCGGATCGCACTTCGCTCACCCCATGCCGCAGCACCCGCCGGTGCACGCCGCGCGTCCCCTCGGCCGGACGCTCGCGGACCGCGAAGATCACCCCCTCGCCCTGGCTTAGCGGCACGACCTGGGGCGCGGATTGCTGGCGGGGGCGTTGCTCGACGATGACGAACTCGCCGCCCTCGAAGTCGCGGCCGGGTTCGTCCAGCAGGAAGGCGGCCTGCAGCGGGAAGACGTGCTCGCCATAGAGGTCCTGGTGCAGGCAGTTGTAGTCGCCGGGGCCGTAGGTCAGCAGCAGGGGCGTGGGGCGCGTCTGCCCCGCGTCGTGGCAGCGGGCCAGCATCGCCTCGAGCGTCTCGGGAAAGCGGCGGTCTTCGCCCAGGCGCTGCGCCCAGCCGTTGGCGATCACCGACAGCGGGCCATACAGGCCCTGGCGCAGGCGCTGGACGACGTCCGGCAACGGATAGCTGAAATACTTGTACTCGCCGCGTCCAAAGCCGTGGCGGGCCATGACCACGCGGCTGCGGAAGCCCTCGTCGCGGGGATAGAGGTCGGCGACGGCGGCGCAGGTCTCGGGCTTGAGCAGCGGGCCGGTCAGGGCCCAGCCGCGCGCGTCCAGCTCGGCGGCGATGCGGGTCCAGTCGAGAGTCACGCGGCCGTCCGGTCGGGCTTGCAGCGCAGGC
>NCDQ01000167.1 GCA_002280275.1 Caulobacter vibrioides
AGGGCGTCTCGCCCGGATCACAGCGCCCGCCCGGAAAGGCGATCTGGCCGGTGTGGCTGCGCAGGGTGTCCGAGCGGCGGGTCAGCAGGATGGTCGGGCTGTCGTCGTGCTCGACCAGTCCCACCAGGACGGCGGCGGGACGCAGGGCGTGGGGATTGTCGACCTTCAGGCCTGGATTGAGATCGAAGTCCGAACGCAGGGGATTGGCGAGGCTCGGATCATAACCCGCGATCGGATGCAGGCGGCTGGTGATCCAGGCGCGGCGCTCTTCGCGGGTCATGCCAGACCCTTGCCGGGCGCGGCGATCGGGAAGAACGCCCCGCCCGAGCGCACGCCCCAGACGCCGTCCTCTTCCACCGCCATCTCGGCCAGCTCGTAGAACACCGAACGCGCGATCAAGGCTTCCAGGCCCCGGCGGACATGGACATAGGGGCGAGGCTCGCCGGTCTCGGCGTCGATCGTCACGCGGATCGGGTTATCGGCGCTCGCCGTGACCGTGTCGCCGACATTGGTCTGGAAAACGAGAGCCTCGCCCTCCCGGTCCACGCGCACGGCGATGAACGGCGCGTCCTCGACGGTGATCTTCATCTTCTCGACCGGCGTCACCAGGTGATAGCCGTCGGGGTCGAGGCGCAGCACGGTCGAGAACAGGCGCACCAGCGCCTCACGGCCGATTGGCGTGCCTTCATGGAACCAGACGCCGTCCTTGCGGATGCGGATGTCGATCTCGCCGCAGTGGAGCGGGTTCCAGAGGTGGACGGGCGGCAGGCCGCGCTCGCCCGCCGCTTTCACGGATTGAGCGACGCCATCCAGGCCAGACTTGAAGGGCGTGTCGGTCATGCCCGTTCAGTTAGGCGCTAGCGCGCGCCGGCTCAAGCTTGAGGGTCAACGGCGACGGGGCCAGAAAGCCCCAGGTCCCCGCCCTCACGCAGCGGCAACAGCAGCACGCGGCGCTGATCCACCGGTCCGGGCATGACGAGGCCGGCCGTATGGGCGTTGGAAAAGCCGACGCGTCCGAAGTAGGGGCCATCCCCCACCAGCAGCACCGCGCGCCAGCCGGCGGCTTTGGCGGCCTCGCAGGCGGCCTCGACCAGGGCCTGGCCAAGGCCGGCGCTGCGCTCTTCAGGATCGACGGCCAGCGGCCCGAGGAAGGCGACCGGCTCGCCGCCGATTGTCACGGGCCACATCCGCACGCAGCCCACCGGCGCGCCACCGCGCAGCGACACGAACGAGCAGTCGGCCAGCAAGGTGTTGCCCTCGCGCAGACGCTCGGACGACTTGGCGAAGCGGCCCGGGCCAAAGACCCGGTCGATCAGCGCGGTGACGGCGGCCTCCATCGCGGGGGTCTCATGGACCAGCGGCGGATAGGGCTCGGGGGAAGCAGACTTGTGAACGGAGGTCATCGGCCTTCGGGAACTGCGAAAGAGCGTCGGGGGCTCCCGACACGAAGGCGCGCGGGAGGGCTTCAGATCGTGGCGCGTTCGCGCTTCATTCGTCGCAGGCCTCGCATGCCTGAAAACCTCCAGAAGATGCGCGCGCTGTAGGGCCAAGGCTTTGCGAGGTCAATAACGTTGCGGTGCGACGACTTGGCCTTATGGTCGGCGCGATGTCCGACACCGCCGCTCCATCGCCCGAGCCCTCGCTCGAGAACCCTACCCGCGCCCTGTTGCGGGAGCGTGACTTCCTTCTTTTCTGGACGGCGCGGTTCGTCTCCACCCTGGGCGTGCAGATCCAGTCGGTGGCCCTGGGCTGGCAGGTCTACGCCATCGCCCGCCTGACCCGCTCGGTCGGCGAGTCGGCGTTCCTGGTCAGCATGATCGGCCTGGCGCAGTTCCTGCCGCTGTTCCTGCTGACCCTGGTGGCCGGCGAGACCGCCGACCGCCGGACGCGCAAGCTGATCGTCGCCGCCACCCTGGCTTTAGACGCCATCAGCGCCGGGGTGCTGCTGGTTCTAGCCCTGATGGGCTCGCACCAATTGTGGCCGATCTTCGCGATCTCGGTGCTGTTCGGCGCCAGCCGCGCCTTCCTCTCGCCAGCCAGCAGCGCCATGGGCCCGATGCTGGTGCCGCGTCCCCTTCTGCCGCGCGCGATCGCCTGGCAGTCGCTGTCCTGGCAGGCAGGATCCATCGGCGGCCCGGCGCTGGGCGGCCTCCTGCTGATCCACTCGCCGGCCCTAGCCTTCGGGGCCTCGTTCGGCCTCTATCTGGTCGCGGCCCTGCTGGCCCTGGCCATCCGCAAGCCCACCAAGCCCGAGCCGCAGCCCGGCTCGCGGGTCGAGCTGATCAAGGAGGGGCTGTCCTATGTCTGGAACAACAAGATCGTGTTCGGCTCGATCTCGCTGGACCTGTTCGCCGTGATCCTGGGCGGCGCAACGGCCCTGCTGCCCGTGTTCGCCAAGGACGTGCTGCACATCGGCCCCGGCGGCTTTGGCCTGCTGCGCGCCGCACCGGCGATCGGCGCCTGCCTGGTGGGGCTCTATCTGGCGGCCAACCCGATCCGCCGCCACGCCGGCAAGATCATGTTCGCGGGCGTCGCCATGTTCGGCCTCGCGACCGTGGTCTTTGGTCTCTCCAAGCTCGTTTGGCTGTCGGTGGCGGCCCTGGCTGTGCTGGGCGGGGCCGACATGCTCAGCGTCTATGTCCGCCAGACGCTGGTGCAGATCGTCACCCCCGACGCCATGCGCGGTCGCGTCGCCGCCGTCTCGGGCGTGTTCATCAGCGCCTCCAACGAGCTGGGCGAGGTCGAAAGCGGCGCGGCCGCCTGGCTGCTGGGCCCGATCGGCGCAGCGGTGTTCGGCGGCGTCGGGGCCATGGCGGTCACCGGCATCTGGGCCTTCCTGTTCCCGGAACTGCGCAAGGCCGACCGGCTGGAATAACTAGACCCCCGCCAGCTTGCGCAGCGCCTCGCCGGTCATGCGGCGGATGATCCACTCGTCCATCGCGGCCGCGCCCAGGCTGTCATAGAAGGCGATCGAGGGCGCGTTCCAGTCGAGGACCGACCACTCCAGGCGCCCTAGACCTTCGTCGACGCAGCGCCTGGCGAGGTTGGCCAGCAGCGCCTTGCCCGCGCCCGAGCCCCGCGCCGACGGGCGCACGAACAGGTCCTCCAGATAGATCCCGTGCCGCCCGACGAAGGTGGAATAGTTGTAGAACCACAGCGCAAAGCCGACCGGCTGGCCGTCGATCTCGGCGATGTCGGCGAAGGCCCGGGCCTTGTCGCCGAACAGGGCCGCGGCCGTGTCGGCCTCAGTCGCCTGAACGGTGTCGAGCAGCTTCTCATACTCGGCCAGATCGAGGATGAATTGGTGGATCAGGCCGGCGTCGGCGGGCGTGGCGGGACGGACGGTGACGGTCATGGCGGTATCCGACGACTACAGGGACTTCGTTCTGGAGCTGCTGGCCCCGCTGGGGGAGGTCAGCGCACGACGCATGTTCGGGGGAGTCGGCGTCTATGCGAACGGTCTGTTCTTCGCGCTCATCGACGATGACGTGCTCTATCTGAAGGGCGACGAGGATCTGAAGGTCGAGTTCGAGGCCGCCGGCTCCCAGGCCTTCGCCCCGTTCGAGCCCGGCAAGACGATGGCCTACTGGACCGCCCCCGCCGAGGCGCTGGACGACCAGGAGCTCGCAGGCGCGAAGAAGAAGTGCTAGCGCCGTGCGTCCTTCGAGGCTCGGCTTCGCCTCACACCTCAGGATGAGGGATTCAGCAAAGCTCTCCTCATCCTGAGGTGCGCGCTCTCAAGCGCGCCTCGAAGGACACAGGGCCTCACCCGATCTTCACCCCCGGCGGCGGCTCGCTGCTCTCGGGCACGAAGAAGTCCGGCATCAGGCTGGCGGTCGGGTCGACTTTGTAATGATCGAAATCGCGCACGCCCTCGCCGTACAGGAAGGTGTCGTCGATCAGGAAGTTGCCGCTGAAGTCGCGCGAGGGCTTGTTGAAGATCCCATAGGCCGCGTCGGCCATGATCTCGGGCGTGCGGCAATGGCGCAGGCCCTCCTCGCCGGTCAGGGCGAACTGGATGGCCGCCGTGGCGATGCCGGTCCGCGGCCACAGGGCGTTGAAGGCGATCCCGTCGGGCTTGAACTCCTCGGCCATGCCCAGCACGCACATCGACATGCCGAACTTGGCCATGGTGTAGGCCACGTGCGAGCCGAACCAGCGCGGCGACATGTCCAGCGGCGGCGACAGCATCAGGACGTGCGGATTCTCGGCGTTCTTCAGGTGCGGGATGCAGGCCTTGGAGGTGACGAACGTGCCGCGCGTATTGATCTGGTGCATCAGGTCATAGCGCTTCATGTCGGTCATCAGGGTGGGCGTCAGCGAGATGGCCGAGGCGTTGTTGACGCAGATGTCGATGCCGCCGAACTGGGCCACTGCCTTGTCGACCGCTTCCTGGACGCTGGACTCCTCACGCACGTCGACGACCAGCGGCAGGGCCTTGCCGCCGGCGGCCTCGATTTCCTTGGCGGCGGTGTAGATGGTGCCAGGCAGCTTGGGGTGGGCCTCGGCGGTCTTGGCCGCGATCACCACATTGGCGCCGTCGCGGGCGGCCCGGAGCGCGATCGCCAGACCGATGCCGCGCGAGGCGCCGGTGACGAACAGGGTCTTGTTCTTGAGGCTCATGCGGGGTCTCCACGGGTTTTGAACAGTTGGACGCCGACGGCGGCGAAGCCGAGCAGGAAGGTCATCTTGGCCATGTGCGCGACTGGACCGTGGTCCTTCAGCATAAGGCCGATAAGTCCGACCACCAGGGCCGCGATCCAGAGGCCCGCCGCCAGCCGCAGCAAACGCGCCCGCAAGAGGTCGACGGCCCAGACCGCCATGCCGATCGACCAGACCGCCGAGGCGATCATGTAGGACGCCTGGCCGAACACCTCGGCAGGCGAGGTCCGCACCAGCAGGACGCCCAGGATCGCCAGCACGAACCCTGCGAGCCCCAGCGGGCCCGTGGCCCGCGCGGTCAGGGCCCGCGCGCCCAGCATGCCGATCAGCAGCAGAAGATCGATCAGCACATAGACGAGATGCGGCTGCGGCTCGACCAGGCGCGGATAGATCAGGAAGGGCGCGACGACGTCGATCGCCACGCCCGACAGCACCGCCACGCCCGCTAAGCGCAGCGTCGAGGCGCGCTCCATCAGGCGCCGGCCCCGACCGTTTCCACCGACAGGTCCCAGAGCCGATCGGCGGCGTCCGGATCCAGGGCGTGCGGCATGACGCCAGTCCAGGGGCTGTCCTTGCTCCAGGGCAGCGCCTGGTTGCAGTCTTCCAGATAGAGCCCGCCGACACCCTCCAGTTCGCCGCCGACGGCGGCCCAGACGCTGGTGGCCGCGCCCTGCTCGGTCGTCTTGAAGCCTTCGCGCGGCTGGTCGTTCTCGTCCAGCCAGCCCAGAGCGCGCTGCTCTTCGATCGGCAGGTGGCGCTGCAGCGGCGTCAAGATGCCGCCCGGCATGACCGCATTGGCGTGGACGCCCTGATCCTTGAAGCGCTTGTCGAAGCCCACCGCAAACAGACTGTTGGCGGTCTTGGCCTGACCATAGGCCTCCCACTTGTCGTAGGGGCGGGTGTTGTAGTTGGGATCGTCGAAATGGATCCCCGAGCGCCGGTGACCGATCGACGACAGCGAGACCAGGCGAGACGGCTTGCCGCTGGCCTTGGCCCCCGCGATCAGGTTGGGCGCCAGCAGCACCGACAGCAGGAAATGGCCCAGGTGATTGGTGCCGAACTGCATCTCAAAGCCGTCGGCGGTGCGCATCAGCGGACTGGCCATGACGGCGGCGTTGTTGATCAGGATGTCGATCCGTCGATCGCCCCAGACGTTGGCGAAGTGGCGGATCGCCTCCAGGCTGGACAGATCCAGCATGCCGAAGCTGACCCGCTTGGAGCCGGCCTCCTCATGGATGGCGTTGGCGACCTCTTCGCCAAGGTCGGGCTTGCGGGCGGCGATGATCACTTCGGCGCCCGCCAGGGCCAGCGCTCGGACGGTCTCGACCCCGATACCGGTGGCCGCGCCGGTGACGATGGCCACGCGGCCCGAAAGGTCGTGACCGGCGACAACCTCGCGCGCCGTTGACTTGGCCCCAAAGGCCGATGTGATCCGTCCGCTCATGCCCGCTTCCTCCCGCTTGTTGTTATGTCGGCCACGCTACATCCGGATCGCGCCCGTCCGCAAAGACATCGTGCAGGCTGAGGTTGGAGCGATCTAGCCGGCCTTGCTGAAGTCGGGCGCGCGGCGTTCGGCGAAGGCCATGAACGCCTCGCGCGCTTCGGCGGTCTGCAGGCGCGCGGCGAACTCCGCGCCCTCGGTGTCCATCAGGCTGGCGATCTTCTCGGCGTCGCGCATCAGGCGCTTGGTCACGGTCAGGGCGCCCAGCGGACGCTTGGCCAGCTGGTCGGCGGCGGCGCGAGCCCGCGCCCGCAGATCACCCGGCTCGACGAGGCCGTTGGCCAGACCCCAAGCCACCGCCGTGGCTCCGTCCACCGCCTCGCCCAGGGCGAACATGGCGTAGGCGCGGGCGTGGCCGATACGGGCGGGCAGCAGCCAGCTGGACGCGGCCTCCGGCACAAGGGCGAGATTCACGAACGGCGTGGTCAGCCGCGCGTCGGGGCTGACGAACACCAGGTCGCAGTGCAGCAGCATGGTCGTTCCCACGCCGACCGCCTGGCCCTGTACGGCCGCGACCAGCGGGCGGGTGGCGTTCGCCAGGGCCTTCAGGAACCGGGTCACGTGCCGCTCGCCGCTGAAGGCGCCGGTGGCCTGGGCGGCGAAGTCCTGCAGGTCGTTGCCGGCGGTGAAGCTGTCGCCGTCGCCCTGGAAGACCACCACGCGGATCGCCGGGTCCTTCTCGGCCGTCTCCAGGCTGTCGGCCAGCACGCCGTACATGGCGTTGGAGAGCGCGTTCTTCTTTTCCGGGCGCGCCAGGGTGATGGTCATCACGCCAGCGTCGATCTGCACCGTCACATGGTCGGTCATTGTGGGTCTCCCTTGGGGAACTTGGTCTGCAGACTGGCCAGCCAGCGTGAGACCACGCTGATTTCCGCGTCCGTGAAGCCTTCGGTCAGTTGGGCGTTGACGCCGCGCAGCCCGGCCTTGGCCGTGTCGCGCGCGGCGCGGCCCTTGTCGGTCAGGTGCAGGCGCATGGCCCGTCCGTCCTTGGCGTCGGCGCGGCGCTCGACCAGCTCGGCGCGGGCCATGCGGTCGATCAGGCCCGTCATGGCCGAGGGGGCCAGATCGAGGGCGTCGGCCGCCTCGCCGATCAGGGCGCCGTCCCGCTCGCCGAGGAAGAACAGGACGCCCGACTGGGCGGCGGTGAGCCCGCCCTCGGCCGCCATGCGCCCCTCGATCCAACGCTGCACGCGCCGGTGTCCGGCGTTCAGCAGAAAGACCAGTCGACGGTTGGGCGGCGTAGACATACCCCAACCGTATATTTCACATGCGAAATGTCAAACAGTCGTTTTTAAGTGTCGCTAGAATTCGCCGCGTACCAGGCGACGCCGTCAGCATCGACCTGGCGGCTGACCCGACCCCGGCCGATCAGGCAGTTGAGGTGCGCGAGGGCTTCGCCCGTGGCCATGCCCAAGAGGTCGGGGCCGATCGGACGGGCGAACAGCGCGCCGAAGGTGTCGACCACGCGCTTGCGCTCAACGAGCTTCTTCTCCAGCCGCGCCAGGCCCCGCTCGTGACCAGAGATCAGGGCGTCGATGCGGGTGTGCAGGCCTTCGAAGGGATCATTGTGCGCGGGCAGCACGATGACGTCGTCGGGTACAGTGGCCTTGACCTTGGCCAGGGAGCGCAGCCAGTCGGACAATGGATCGGCGTCCGGCTCGGTGGGAAACACCGAGACGTTCGACGAGATGCGCGGCAAAATCTGGTCGCCCGAGATCAGGAGCTTCAATTCTGGACACCACAGGCAGGCGTGGTCCGGCGAATGGCCCTGGCCGGTGACCACGCGCCAGGTACGCCCGCCGATGTCGAAATCTTCGCCGTCGCTCAGGCGACGATAGCTGTCAGGCAGGGCGTAGATCGCCTTGCCGAAGCCGCCGAAGCGGGCCTTGTAGTTCTCGATGGCGTCCTCGTCCCAGCCGGCGGCGCGGAAGAATCGCACACCGTCCTCGGGAGCCTCTCGGCCGGTGTCGGCCACCAGCATGCGGCACTGGAAATACTCCAGCCGCGTCATCCACAGCCGGCAGTCGAACTTGCGCGTCATCCAGCCGGCCAGGCCGATGTGGTCGGGATGCAGGTGGGTCACAATCACCCGGGTGATCGGCTTGCCGCCCAGCGCCTCGGCGAAGGCCGCGCGCCAGGCCTGGCTGGTCTCGCGGGTCTGGATCCCGGTGTCGACCACCGCCCAGCCCTCGCCGTCGGCGATGGCCCAGACATTGATGAACTGCAGGGAACCGCCCAGCGGCATGCGCAGCCACAGAACGCCGGGCGCGACCTCGACCGCCTGGCCCGAGCCCTGCTCCGGCGACGTCTCGAACGGATAGACGAGTCGTCCGGCCTTCTTCGGTTCCGATGCTGATTCTGCCGTGTCGTCCTCGAATCCGTCGCGCATTTTACTCTCCCCGCGCGCCAGTGGACCGACGCTTGTTCCGGATCTTACCCATTTTTTGCCCGTAAGGGCTGTCACGATCACGCCTAGGTCGGACGGTATCTTGACCCCTGATGCAAGCACGCGCTTATGTCCGCGCGAGGAATCCACCCAGGAGATGTATCCCATGAGGCCTTTCGCGATCGGCCTGACGGCCGCCCTCGCGGTCGCCGTACTCGTTCCGGCCGCCGTCATCTCGGCGCCGAAGGAACAGAAGGGCAAGCCCGCCATCGACGCCAAGGCGCGTGAAGCCGGCATGAAGGAAGCCCCGGCGCTGATGCAGGCCAGCGGCGCCAGCTGCACCGTTTCTGACGCTCGCTATATCGGCGAGGACAAGAAGGCGGGCGCCAAGTACTTCGAAGCTGCGTGTAGCGAAGGCATGGGCTTTGCGCTCATCGCCAAGAAGGACACCGCGCCGCAGGTCTACAGCTGCCTCGAAACGAGCCAGCCGGGTCCGGACGGCAAGGTCGGCGGTCTGGCCTGCAT
>NCDQ01000168.1 GCA_002280275.1 Caulobacter vibrioides
TGGCTGCGGATGATGCCGAGTTCGAACGGAAGCCCTGACGCCTGGGCGTAGCCTAGGGCGGCGGGCACGCCGCTGTCGGGCACCGGCACGACAACGTCGCAGTCGGCCGGCGTCTCCTGGGCCAGGCGCATGCCCATGCGCTTGCGCACGTCATAGACCGAGCGGCCGTTCACCACCGAATCGGGGCGGGCGAAATAGACGTATTCGAACAGGCAGGGGCGCGAGCGCAGGGCGGGGAAGGGGCGCAGGGATTCCACCCCGGTCTCCGAGATCACCACCACCTCGCCGTGCTCGACGTCGCGCACGAAGCTGGCGCCGATCATGTCCAGCGCGCAGGTCTCGGAGGCCAGCACCGGCTTGCCGTTCAGCTCGCCCAGCACCAGGGGGCGGATGCCGAGGGGATCGCGGGCGCCGATCAGCTTCTTGTTGGTCAGGGCGACCAGGGCGTAGCCGCCCTCGATCTGGGCCAGGGCGTCGATGAAGCGGTCGATCATCCGGGCTTTGCGCGAGCGCGCCAGCAGGTGGAGGATCACCTCGCTGTCCGAGGTCGACTGGAAGATGGCCCCGTCAGCGACCAGCTCGTGGCGCAGCTTGAGGAAGTTGGTCAGGTTGCCGTTGTGGGCGATGGCGATGCCGCCAGACTCCAGGTCGGCGAACATCGGCTGCACGTTGCGGATGAAACTGCCGCCGGCGGTGGCGTAGCGGGTGTGGCCGATGGCGTGGTCGCCGGGCAGGCGCTTGACCAGGTCGGTGCCGGAGAAGGACTCGGCCACCTGGCCCATGTGCCGCTCGGTGACGAAGCGCGAGCCGTCGAAGCTGGCGATGCCGCAGGCTTCCTGGCCCCGGTGCTGCAGGGCGTGCAGGCCCAGCGCGGTGACGGCAGCGGCCTCCTGCACCCCGAAGACGCCGAAGACGCCGCATTCGAGTCGCAGGGAATCGTCGTCCGGGTCGCGCACGAAGCGGTCGGAATCGATCATCGGGTCTGTTCCACCAGGGCGTCGATCTCGTCGCGGCTGGAGTTATCATATCCTGGCGCGGAGCGGGGCGGGTTTCGCCGCGACGTTTGCGCCGCAGGCGGACTGTCCAGCGCCGGCGGGGCGTCCTGCGTCACCCGCTCCAGAGCCGGGGCGAGGGGGCCGCGTTCGACCAGGGTCCGCGGGGCCAGGGCCTGCAGGGCCGTGGCGGAGCCGCGGGCGAGCGGCAGCAGCCTGGCGTTGGCGATCCACGGCGGGGTGAGCTCGGGCGGGGTGGCGACGCTGAACACCAGGTAGAACACCCCCAGGAACACCAGGGCGCGCAGGACGCCGAAGGCCAGGCCGATCAGCCGGTCCAGGGTCCCCAGCGCCGCCTGCGTGTGCAGGCGCGCGGTCACCCAGTGGCCGGCCAGCCTGAGCGCTATATAGGCGACGACGAACACCACCACCACGGCGGCGGCGGTTCCGACCCACGCCGGTTTCATCAGGTCGCGGAACAGCGGCCCGGCGAAGGGCAGCAGATAGACCGCCGCCAGGGCGGCCAGGGTGAAGGCGAAGACCGTCACCAGTTCGCGCACGGCGCCGCGGGTGAAGCCGACCAGGGCCGACACCAGGATGATCATCACGGCGATGAGGTCGAACAGGGTCACGCCCACGTTTGCCTCACTTGAAGTTCTCCTCGTCGATTCGCCGAACCGCCTGGTCCAGCCTGCTTACCCCGGCAACGGGGAAAGGCGCGACATCAAACGCTCCGCCGGGCGCCAGGGCCCGGCCAAAGCCGAGCTTGGCGGCCTCCTTCATGCGGCCCTCCATGCGCCCGACCGAGCGCACGTCGCCGGAGAGGCTGACCTCGCCGAAGACAACACAGTCCTGCGGCAGGGGTTTGTCCAAGGCGGACGAAACCAGGGCCGCCGCCGCCGCCAGGTCGGCGGCGGGCTCGGTGATCCGCAATCCGCCGGCCACATTCAGGTAGACATCCTTGTCTCCGAAACCAAGGCCGCAGCGGGCTTCCAGCACCGCCAGCACCATGGCGAGGCGCCCCGTGTCCCACCCCACCACCGCCCGGCGGGGCGTGCCATAGGCCGAGGGGGCCACCAGGGCCTGGAACTCGACCAGGACGGGGCGCGAGCCCTCGATGCCGGCGAACACGGCCGCGCCCGCGGCCCGGGAGCCGCCCTCGTTGAGGAAAAGGGCCGAGGGGTTCTTCACCTCGCGCAGCCCGGCGTCGGACATCTCGAACACCCCGATCTCGTCGGTGGCGCCGAAGCGGTTCTTGACGCCGCGCAGGATGCGGAACGGGTAGCCGCGCTCGCCCTCGAACGACAGGACCGCGTCGACCATGTGCTCGACCACACGGGGGCCGGCGATCTGGCCGTCCTTGGTGACGTGGCCGACGAGCACGACGGCGACGCCGCGCTTCTTGGCCAGGCGCACCAGCTCGCCCGCGGCGGCGCGCACCTGGGTCACCGAGCCGGGGCCGGCCTCGATCTGGTCGCTCCACATGGTCTGGATGGAATCGATGATGACGAGTTCGAAGCGGTCCTTCTTCAGGCCCTCGACGATCTCGCGCAGGGCGGTCTCGGCGGCCAGCTTCATCGGGGCGGCGGCCAGCCCCATGCGCTGGGCGCGGGCCCGCACCTGCTCGACCGCCTCCTCGCCCGAGATGTAGGCGCAGGCGACGCCGCGCAGGGAGGCCTGGGCGGCGACCTGCAGCAGCAGGGTCGACTTGCCGACCCCCGGGTCGCCGGCGATCAGCAGGGCCGAGCCCGGCACCACCCCGCCGCCGCACACCCGGTCGAACTCCTCGACGCCGGTGATGATCCGCGGAGGCGGCGGGGTCTCGACGTCCAGGGTCTCGAAGGCCAGGTGGACCCGCCCCTTGGCCTTGGACGGCGCCAGCGAGCCGGGCGGACCCGTGCCGGCGACCTCTTCGACCAGGGTGTTCCAGCCGCCGCACGCGCTGCACTGGCCGGCCCACTTGGCGTGGACGCCGCCGCAGGACTGGCAGGTATAGACGGCGCTATCGCGGGCCATGGAACTCTCCGCCTTCGCAACCGCTCAGCATGGGGAGAGTCGGTCCAGATCGGAAAGGCTCTGCGAGAGGGAGCCTCCATGACCATCGCCGAACAACCCCATGCCGCCGGCCTGGTCGCACGGGTTAAGGCGATCCTGCTGCGCCCGGCCTCGACCTGGGACGCCATCGGCGCCGAGCCGGCCACCGTCCGCAGCCTCTACCTCGGCTATGTCCTGCCCCTGTCGGCGATCGGCCCGGTCTGCCACGCCATCGGGCTGATCGCGTTCGGGACCCGCGGTGCGCTTGGCCTCGGCTATCGCCCGCCCCTGGCCACCGTGGTGGGCGCGGCGGTCCTGAACTGGCTGTTCTCCCTGGTCGCGGTGTTTCTGCTGGCCCTGGCCATCGACGCCATGGCGCCCCTGTTCGGCGCGCGGCGCGACCGGGTGCAGTCGCTGAAGATCGTCGCCTACGCCACCACGGCGGCCTGGGTCGCCGGGGTGTTCTCGCTCTATCCGCCGATCTCGATGCTGTTCGTCCTGGGGGCGGCCTACAGCCTCTACCTGCTCTACCTCGGCCTGCCGCGGCTGATGAAGGTGCAGGGCGACAAGGCGATCATGTTCACGGCCGCCGCCGCGATCTGCGCCCTGATCATGGGCTTCCTCGTCGGCATCGTCACCAACATGGTGCTCGGGCCGCTTATGATGGCGACGGGCACGGTCCCGGTCTAAGACACCGCTGTGAGCCCGCCGCCCATCCGACCTGCACCGACCGTGGCGCCCGCGCATGGATGATGTCAGCGGCCTGACCCTGTTCGCCATCGGCCGGACGCCAGTGACCCTCGGCGCCCTGGTCGCGGGCCTGGGGATCATGATCGGGGGGTTCTTCGTCGCGCGCCTGGCCGCCGCCGCCATAGAGAAGGCGCGCAGCCGCACCCGCTACGGCGGCTCGGCCCTCTACATCGTCCAGAAGGTCGTCTCCTACGCCGTGGTGATCCTGGCCTTCCTGGCCGGCCTTTCGACCATCGGCCTCAACCTGTCGTCCCTTGCCGTGTTCGCCGGGGCCATCGGCGTCGGCGTCGGCCTGGGCCTGCAGGGCATCGTCAAGGAGTTCGTGTCCGGACTGGTGCTGATCTTCGACCGGGTGCTCAACATCGGCGACTATGTGGAGCTTGAGGACGGCAAGCGCGGCCTGGTGCAGGAGATCGGCCCGCGCGCGGTGCGCATCCGCACCAACGACAACATCGATCTGGTCATTCCGAACTCGAAGTTCATCGACGGACCGGTGGTCAACTGGACCTTGCACGGCGCCACCCGCCGCATCCACATCCCCTTCAGCGTCGCCTATGGCTCGAACCGGGAAAAGGTGCGCGAGGTGGTGCTGGCGGCGGCGCGCGCGGTGCCCTTCACCAACCCCGAGACGGAGACGGAGCGGACCCAGGTCTGGCTGGTGGGTTTCGGCGATTCCGGCCTGAAATTCGAACTCCTGGTCTGGCCCTCCCTCGAGGCGGTGAAACGGCCGGCCGCCATGCACGCGGCCTATACCTGGGCCATCGCCGAGGCGCTGGAGAACGCGGGCGTCGAAATTCCCTTTCCGCAGATGGACATCCGCCTGCGCAGCCTGTTCGGCCATGAGGGCGACACGGCCATCGGCGCGCTGGGGCTCGAGCCGCCGGCGCAGCCCGCCGCCTCCGAATCGCCCCAGGCCGTCACGACCAACGACGCGGCCGAGGAGCTCGCCCGCCCGGCCCCTGTGTCGAACGATCCCCCGGCGTGAGGCTCAGGCCTCCGCCGTGATCGGGCCTTGCGCCCGGCCGTGGATGAACTGCTCGACGTAAGGGTTTCCCGAGCGGTCCAGGTCGCCGACGGGCCCGCGCCAGACGATGCGGCCGGCGTGAAGCATGGCGATCTCGTCGCCGATCATCCGCGCCGAGGCGAGGTCGTGGGTGATGGAGACGGCGGTGCAGCCCAGGCGCTGCACCTGCTCGACGATCAGCCGGTTGATGACGTCGGCGCTGATCGGGTCGAGGCCCGTGGTCGGCTCGTCGAAGAACAGGATCTGCGGCGCCGCCGCCACCGCCCGGGCCAGACCCACCCGCTTCTGCATCCCGCCGGACAGTTCGATCGGGTGCAGGCCCGCGACCGAGGCCGGCAGGTTGACCTTGGCCAGGGCGTCGAGGGCGCGGGCCTTGGCCTCGCGGCGCGGCAGGCGGTCGGCGTTGATCAGGCGGAAGGCGACGTTCTCCCAGACCGTCAGGCTGTCGAACAGGGCGGCGCCCTGGAACAGCATGCCGAACTGGGCGGCGTGGGCGGCCCGAGACCGGCCCTTCAGCGCGGTCACGTCCTGGCCGTCGACCAGCACCCGCCCCGCGTCGGGCGCCATCAGGCCGATGGCGATCTTGACGGTCACCGACTTGCCCTGGCCCGAGCCGCCGATCACCACCAGCGAGCGGCCGGGGGCGACCTCGAGGTCGACGCCGTCCAGCACGACCT
>NCDQ01000646.1 GCA_002280275.1 Caulobacter vibrioides
TATTGGGGTCGCCCGCGCGGGCCATGCCCACCACGCCGGGGCAGAAGTTGCCCCAGGTCGACACCTTGCGGTCGGCGGTCATGACGGCCAGGGCGGAGGGCTGGCTGGTGACGGGAAGCGCCATCACCCAACCGGACTCGTTGCTGCCGACCTTGAAGCCCGCGGCCAGCGGCATGTCAGCGCCGCGACGGAAATTGAACTCCGCCGTCAAGTTCGGCAGGTCAGACCCGCCCTGGCCTGTGTTCTGCGGATCTCCGGTCTGGGCCATGAAATCCGCAATGACGCGGAAAAAGGTGAGGCCGTCATAGAAGCCGGTCTTGGCCAGGGCGCGCACGCGCTCGACATGGTTCGGCGCGACCTCGGGATAGAGCTCGGCGATGATCCGGCCCTTGTTGGTCTCGACCACCAAGACGTTGTTGGGATCGGGCGTGCGCCAGTCGGACGCGGCTTGGGCCGACGCCGCGCCAAAGGAAACCGTGGTGGCGGCCAGCGCCAGCGCGGCGGCGGTCATGGCGAGCTTCATGGAGTACCCCGAACAGAACAGTCGGGGCCGGGCGTAGAACGGCGCGGCCCTTACGACAAGTGCGGCGGTTGTTGAAGCGCAGGAATTCGGCCGGATAACGGCGAAGTCTAGGCCTTGCCGACCTTAGCCAGCAGCTGTTGCGCCACGCCCGCCGGCACGAACTTGCCGATATCGCCACCCAAGGTCGCGATCTCCTTCACAAGGCGCGAGGCGATCGCTTGGTGGCGCGGATCGGCCATCAGGAAGACCGTCTCGATCCCGCAGGCCACGCACGATCATCTGAGCGTTCACCTCACGGGCGAAATGCATCAGCAGGCTGTTGAACGGCCGCACCTCGATCTCGGCGATCTTCTTGAGATGCGCGGTTTCGCGCTCCAGGATCTCGACCCGCTCCTCCAGCGAGAAGAGCGGCCCTTTGCCGATATTGATCGCGACGCCGATCACCAGCTTGTCGACCAGCTTCACGGCCCGCCCGATGATATCGAGGTGACCGTTGGTGACCGGGTCGAAGGTTCCCGGATAAAGCCCGACCCGCATGCAACCCCCTATTCTGGTTCCGAGGGTTACGGGGTCTCGTCCGCCCCGCTATCCTCGCCCTGATTGTCGTCCCCGCCGGAATCGGCGAGGCGCTCAACGCTGACGACATGCTCGTCCTGCGCAGTACGGAAGATGGTTACGCCCTGAGTATTCCGCGCTGCAACACGAATTTGCGACACCGGCACCCGGATCAGTTGTCCCTGGTCGGTGACCAAGAGAATCTGATCGCTTTCGTCGACCGGGAACGAGCCCACCAGGCGGCCGCCGCGCTTGCTCAGATCTTGCGCCGCCAAGCCCTGGCCACCGCGACCGGTGCGGCGGAAATCATAGGCGCTGGTGCGCTTGCCGAAGCCTTCCGAGGACACGGTCAGCAGGATTTCTTCAGCCGCGCCGAGTTCGGCGATGCGTTCCGGCGTCAAGGAGGCTTCGCCGACCTCTTCATCGCCGTCATCGACGGCGGTGACGGCGTCTTCGCCCTCTTCACCGTCGGCGGCGCGCAACATGGCGCGCTGGTGCTTCAGATAGGCGGCGCGCTCGGCCGGCGTGGCGTCCACGCTGCGCAGGACCGCCATCGAGATGACCTGGTCGCCGTCCAGCAGCTTTACGCCGCGCACGCCGGTGGAATCACGGCTGGCGAACACGCGCACCTCGTCGACCGAGAAGCGGATGCAGCGGCCAGCCGCTGTGGTCAGCAGCACGTCCTGGTCGGCGTTGCAGACGGCCACGCCAACGATGCCGTCGCCTTCGTCCAGCTTCATCGCGATCTTGCCGTTGCGACGCACGTCCACGAAGTCGCTGAGCTTGTTGCGACGCACGCTGCCTGAGCGGGTGGCGAACATCACGTCCAGGCCGCTCCAGGTGGCCTCGTCCTCCGGCAG
>NCDQ01000647.1 GCA_002280275.1 Caulobacter vibrioides
GCTGCACAATGTCGAGGGCAAGCCCGGCGCCTATACCGCCGAGGCCTTCTCGACAAATGGCTTGAAGGTCACCTTCAAGAAGGTGTTCCAGCTGATCCTGGGTCAGCGGATCGCCGAGAAGATCCCCTTCCTGGCCCCCGACGTCACCGGCATCGGCAAGATCGGCTTCAAGGTGGCCGGGCCAGGCTTTACGACCAGCAAGGACTATCCGATCCAGACCCGTCTGGGTTGGGGCGACGTGGTTCGCACCACCACCGAGCTCCAACAGCCCGGCGCGGCCTTCACGCCCACGGCCGATCTGATGAGCGGCCTGGCGGCGGGCGATGTGACGCTGCAGGTCAGCTATTCGCCGTTCAAGGGCTTCGACCCGGCGGCCATCGCGGTGGCCCTGCAGCGCTACCCCTATGGCTGCACCGAGCAGCTGGTCTCGACGGCCTATCCGCTGCTCTACGCCCAGAGCCTGACCTCCGATCCTAAGCTGAAACGCACGCCGGCGGCCCTCGCTGGCGCGGTGGGCAAGCTGCTGGATCGCCAGACCCTCGACGGGGCCTTCGGGCTCTGGCGGGTGGGCGATGGCGAGGCCGACGCCTGGCTGGGCGCCTATACGACCGACTTCCTGCTGGAAGCCCGGGCGCAGGGCGTCGCCGTGCCGGACGCCGCGATCGACAAGGCCATGAACGCCATGCGCCAGATCAGCCGTCCCGATGGCTGGGCCTCGGTCTCCTATCGGATGGAGTATCCCGAATGGTGGGCGTCTTCGCCTGAAGCCTCGAAGAAGGCCACCGAACGGATGCGTCGCCGAGCCTCGGCCTATGCGCTGTATGTGATGGCCAAGGGCGGCAAGGGCGACCTGGCCCGCCTGCGCTGGTGGCATGACGTGCAGATGAAGGATGAGGACCAGCCCATGGCCAAGGCCTATGTCGCCGCTGGTCTGGCCCGGATGGGCGACAACGCCCGGGCCCGCTCGGCCATGCGCCAGGCCGTGCGGTCGCTGGGCTATCGTGACGAGCAGGACTGGTATCAGAGCCCGCTGCGCGATGTGGCGGGGCTCACGGCTCTGGCCGTGGAGGCGGGACAGGGCGACGTGGCCCGCCAGCTGCAAGGCCGGCTGGAGAATGTGGTCAAGGATCCCGACGCGCTGAACACCCAGGAACAGGCTGCCGTGCTTCACGCGGCCTACGCCCTGCTGAAGGCTGCGGGC
>NCDQ01000648.1 GCA_002280275.1 Caulobacter vibrioides
ATCCCGGTCGCCGCGTCATTCGAGGCGGCGAGGTTGAACTCCGCGCGCGGCTGCAGGATCAGGCGCTGGGTGATGCGCTGATCGTAGGAGCCTTCCAGCCGCCCAGAGAGATCGCCTCTGTCGGATAGGAAGGCCGCGCCGCTCACCTCGAACCAATAGGGCGCCAGGCCCTCGAATCCGACAGTCGCGTAGGTGCGGGTGGGATTGGGCTCGAAATCATGCCGCACCCCCGCCTGCAGATTGAAATAGGGACCAACCGCGCGGGAATAGAGCGCTTGCAGTTCGGCTTGATCAACGCCTTGACCGACGACGCCTTCGCCTTCTGTCTTTAGCACTAGCCGATGGATGTCGCCGCCGAACCAGGCCTCGCCTTCCCAGCGATAGCCGTCCTTGCCTGACCCGGGCGCCCACTCGGCGATGTTGGCTATGACCATGGAGCTGCTTATGCCGCCATGCTCACGCCGAAGTTGGCCGCGCGCGGTGGCCATGGCGGCCGGCGAGAACACGCGGTCGGCGGCGTAGTCGATTGGCGCCGCCGGCGGCGGCCCCGTTGGGACCTCCAGATCACCCATTGTTGTGCTGGTCTCTGTTGGCGCCCCCATGTCCATGCCCGGCATGGCGGAATGGTCCATCGTTCCCGCCGACATGTCATGTCCGGCGTGCGGATCGGCTTCGCCGGCTGCGGGCGTCGCTGGCTTCGCGGTCGCTGCAGCGGGGGCCACCTGATGCTGATGAGCCGCCGCTTCTGGCTTGGCAGGTTTGGCGGCCGGCTTGGCCGGCGCGGCGGGCATGGTCATGCCCGGCATCGAGGAATGATCCATGGTCTGGGCCATGGCTGGCCCGGCCAAGGCGAGCGGCAACAGGCTGACTACGACGAGCCGGTTCATGCCGCGCCTCCTTCGAGAGGCCGCACGCTGAACACCTGAAACATGCCCGCGTGCATGTGGTAGAGCATGTGGCAGTGGAAAGCCCAGTCGCCGGGATCGGCAGTGAAGTCCCAAGACACCTTGCCTCCAGGCAGCACGATGACTGTGTGCTTGCGAGGTCCAAATCCGACCGGCGCGTGGGTCAGCTCGAAGAAGTGGCCATGCAGGTGGATCGGGTGGGCCATCATGGTGTCATTGACCAGCGTGACCCGCACCCTTTCGCCCTTGTCGAAGGCGTAGGGCTTGGTCGCGTCGCTGAACTTCTGGCCGTCGA
>NCDQ01000649.1 GCA_002280275.1 Caulobacter vibrioides
GTGTCGTCGAGGGCGCTGATCCCATCCTGCTGGTCACCATGCACGAGCAGGGCGACCTGGAGATCTTCGTCAGCGTCAGCGACCAGCAGATCGCCGCCTCGGTCCTGCTGTGGCCGGTGGACGAGCAGGAAGACCGCCACGCCTTCAATGAATTCCTGCTCAAGGCCCAGAAGCTGGTGCCGCTGTCGAACTTCGGTATCGGGACGGTCGGTGACCGCGACTATTACGAGCTGTTCGGCGAACTGGCGCCGTCTTCGTCGCTGGACGACATCCTGATCGAGCTGCGTGTGCTGGCCGAAAACGCCATCGAGGCGGCTTCCGACCTGCGCACGTCCTTCTCCCCCGCCTGAATTTTCGACCTCGGAGACCTCCCATGTCCATCTGGCGCAAGCTGTTCACCCTGGGTCGCGCGGGCGCGCATGAAGCCTCGGCCGCCGTCGTCGACGCCAACGCCATCCGGATCCTGGATCAGGAAATCCGCGACGCCGACACCGCCCAGGGCAAGGCCCGCGACGACATGGCCACGCTGGTGGCCCGTCGCCGGATCCTCGAAAAGGAAGTCGCCAGCTTCCGCGAGCAAGTGATCAAGTACGAAGGCTCGGCCCGCGCCGCAGTCGGCAAGGGCGATATGGACCTGGCTCGTCAGGTGGCCCAGCGGATCGCTGACCTCGAACAGGATATCGCCCTGAAGGAGCCCTAGATCGGCGACATGCGCGCCGCCGAGGAGCAACTGCATCAGGCCATCACCGCCACCGACCGTCGCATCGAGACCCTTCGTCGCGAAGTCGAGGTCGTGAAGGTCAATGAGTCGGTCCAGAAGGCCCAGGCCTCGGTCGCCGCACGCGGCGCGGGCGCCGGTTCATCGCTGGGTTCGGCCGCCGACAGCCTGGCCCGGATCAAGGAACGCCAGGCCATTCGCGGCGAGCGCATCAAGGCCGCCGGCGAACTGGAAGACCGTCGCACGGGCGCTGATCTGGACGAGAAGCTGCGTCTGGCCGGCATCGGCCCGGGCCAGTCCTCGGCCGACGACATCCTGGCCCGCCTGGCTCCGCCGGCCGCCGCGCCGCTGCAGATCGAGCAGAAGTCGAGCGAAACCTAGAGCGCATGCGCCGACTTGACCTGACGCCGCGCGGCGACTGGCAGGCGAAAGCCGACGCCGTCGGCTTCGTCTACCACCACACCGATGGCCAGCCCTACTG
>NCDQ01000650.1 GCA_002280275.1 Caulobacter vibrioides
CCATGGCCTTCAAGACCGGCACCTCCTACGGCTTCCGCGACGCCGTGGCGGCCGGGGTGGTCGGCGGCTATGCGATCATCGTCTGGACCGGCCGCGCCGACGGCGGCGCGCGCGGCGGCCTGACCGGGCGGGACGCGGCCCTGCCGTTGCTGTTCGACGTCGCCGACGTGGTGGGCGCTCCGGCCGCCGCGCCGCGTCCGATCGCGCCCAAGTCGGCCCCCCAGGCCTTGCAGACCCTGCGCGCCGCGACCGAAGGTCCGCGCCTGATCTTCCCGCCCGATGGCGCGGCCGTGCAGGTCGAGGCCTTGGGGCCAAGGTCGCGGGGATTGGTGCTGGCGGCGGGCGGCGACGATCTGACCTGGTATGTCGGTGGCGCGCCTCTGGCGGCCGATCCGGTCAGCGGCCGGGTGGTCTGGCGGCCAACCGCGCCGGGGTTCTACCGGTTGTCGGTGGTGGACGGGCAGGGGCGCAAGGCGACGTCGCGGGTGCGGATCAAGGCAGGGTGAGGCTCAACACCTGCCCCTAATCCTTGTCATCCCGGAAGCCTCGAAGAGGCTGTCCGGGACCCATGGGCCGGCGCACTGCGGTGACCCCTGGGTCCCGGCTCTCCGCTTTGCTGCGGCCGGGATGACAAGTTTTAAGTTCAGCAGGGTTGATCAGCCCAGCCCCCCAGCCACCCGCTCATAGTCCTCCAGGCTGGAAATCCCGACGTTCAGGTCATTCACCAGGCCGTTGGCCAGCGAATAGACCCAGCCATGGACCGCCAGCGCCTGGCCGCGCGCCCAGGCGTCCTGGACGAAGACGTCGGAAGCGACGTTGCGCACCTGGCGGATGACGTTCAGCTCGCACAGGCGGTTGAGCTTGTCCTTTTCGGTGGGCAGGGCGTCCAGCTCGTGGCGGTGCTCGGCATGGACCTCGCGGATCGGATGCAGCCAGTGGTCGACCAGGCCGCGCCGCTGGCCGTCGATGGACGCCGCCACGCCGCCGCAGCCATAGTGGCCCACGACCATGATGTGCTTGACCTTGATCACATCGACCGCGAACTGCAGCACGCTGAGATAGTTGGCGTCCTGGGGCGGGGCCAGGTTGGCGACATTGCGGTGGACGAACAGCTCGCCGGGATCCAGGCCGACGATCTCGTTGGCCGGCACGCGGCTGTCGCTGCAGCCGATCCACAGATATTCCGGGCTCTGCTG
>NCDQ01000651.1 GCA_002280275.1 Caulobacter vibrioides
GCGGCGGTGGGCGCTGGAGCGTGAACTGACCTTCAACCGCGCCGCCGCGCCGGACATCTATCGCGAGGTGCGCCGTCTGACGCGCGCAACTGACGGCGGCATCGAGATCGACGGCGAGGGCGAGATCGTCGAGTACCTGCTGGAGATGCGCCGCTTTGACCAGAATGGCGTGCTGGCCTCTCAACCCTGGGCGATCGACGACGCGCTCGAGGACTCGCTGGGCCGCACCGTCGCGCGCTTTCACGCCGGCGCCTCGCTGCGCCCTCAGGGCGGCGGGGTCTCGGCCCTGGGCTATACGATCCGGTCGAACGCCAACCTGCTGCGCGGCCTGGCGCCCCGTCTGGGCAAGCAGGCCGTCGAGCGCCTGGTGCACGAGACCGATCTGGCGCTGGAGCGCCTGGGGCCGTTGCTCGACGCGCGCGCCGGCGAGGGCTTCGCCCGCCACTGCCACGGCGACCTGCACCTGGGAAACATCCTGATCGAGAACGGTCAGCCGATCCTGTTCGACTGCATCGAGTTCAACGACACCCTGTCGGACATCGACATCCAGTACGACTTGGCCTTCCTGCTGATGGACCTGGACTTCCGCCGCCGCCGTGACGCGGCGGGCCGGGTGCTGAACGCCTATCTGGACGAGGCCGCCCGCACGTTTGGCGAAGGGCTGTGGACGGGTCTGGCGGCGCTGCCGTTGATGCTGTCGGTCCGCGCCGCCGTGCGCACTCACGTCTGGGCCTACACCGGCGATGACGAGGCCGCGCGCGCCTATCTGCAGACCGCCCTGGAGCACCTGGCACCGAGACCCGTCAGCCTGGTGGCGGCCGGCGGTCTGTCGGGCTCGGGCAAGTCGACCTTCTCGCGCGTCTGCGCGCCGGGCCTGGGCTCGGCCCCGGGGGCGGTGGTGCTGCGCACCGACGAGATCCGCAAGCGCCTGTGGGGCGTGCCGTCGCTGCAGAGGCTGCCGCGCGAGGCCTATACGCCCGAGATGGGCGCCAAGGTCTACGACCAGCTGTTCCACGACGCCGAGCTGTGCCTGAAGGCCGGCCGCTCGGTGGTGCTGGACGCGGTGTTCCTCAAGCCCGAGGAGCGCGCCCGCGCCGAGGCCCTGGCCAAGAGCGTCGACGTCGGCTTCCTGGGCGTGTGGCTGGAAGCGCCGCCCGAGGTGCTGCGCGAGCGGGTCGCCGCCCGGATCAACGA
>NCDQ01000652.1 GCA_002280275.1 Caulobacter vibrioides
TGGGACCGCGGCGACACCCTGGTGATGCATCTGGGCATGACCGGGCGCTTCGAGATCGCCGCTCCGGAGGGCACGATCAGGCCCGGCGACTTCGCCCGCGAGGTCAAACCCTACGACAAGCACGCCCATGTGGTCTTCGAGACCGAAGCGGGCGCGGTGGTCACCTATCACGACCCGCGCCGCTTCGGCTTCATGGACCTGATCGCCACCGACCAGGTGAACCTCCATCCGTGGTTTGCGACCATGGGTCCCGAGCCGCTGGGCGATGGTTTCGACGCCAAGACGTTGATCAAGGTCTTCGCTGGCCGCAAGCAGGGTCCCAAGACCCTGCTGCTGGACCAGAAAACCGTCGCCGGCCTGGGCAATATCTATGTGTGCGAGGCTCTGCACCGGGCGGGCATATCGCCGTTCAAGCCCTCGGGGATGATCGCCGGCAAGCGGCTGGGGCCGCTGACCCAGATCATCAAGGAGGTCCTGGCCGAGGCCGTCGAGGTCGGCGGCTCCACCCTGAAGGACTTCGCCGCCGCCGACGGGGCGCTGGGTTATTTCCAGCACCGGTTCCGGGTCTACGACCGCGAGGGCGAGCCGTGTCCGACAAAGGGGTGCAAGGGCGTGATCGCGCGGGAGGTCCAGGCGGGGCGGTCGACGTTCTTTTGCCCGGTGTGTCAGGTTTGAGTGGGTGGCGGCCGCCTCGGAGCGGCCCTTCCTAAGGTCGGCAAAGGGTGGGAAGCGGAAATTGGTTTCGACGCGACAGGCTGACCGTAAGGTAGCAGAAGAAGTCCGGCTGCGGGGTTGCGGCGATGCTGGGGCGCGCGAATGACAGAGGCTGATGGCACCGCGAAATATGGGTTTCGCCGTATCTTGTCCACGACGGGCGAAATGCTTCCTCTTGCGACAGTGGCGGCCGCAACGGCATCCATTGGATACAACATAGTGTACCTCCATTTTGCCAAGGCGGTCAGTATAACGCCGATTACAATTGCCGATGTATTTGCAAAATCTTGGGTTATCATCCCGGCGGGAGTGCTATTTTTTCTACTAAACGTGATGGCAGGAATATTAGGATACAAAGCGGGCTATCATAGCGCAGTTGCTAGAAATATTCATGCGCAGGCAGCGAAGCCGATGTCGAAGTTTGATATTGCGTTAGCCATCGGAGGGCTTGTGTCTAGCTTCGTCTTTCTGATTA
>NCDQ01000653.1 GCA_002280275.1 Caulobacter vibrioides
AGCTTCAATCAGGCGGGTCAGCAGGTTCTCCAAGGCCGCGCGCCAGGCTGCGGCCTCGGGCGCTCCGCGCGCGTCGCGCAGCAGCAGCAACGCCAGCTTGGGGTTGGCGCGAGACATGGTGACCAGCCGGGCGATGCTCGATCCATAGCCGCCCCAGGGGCGACCGGCCTCGGCCTCGAGCCGCGCCAGCATGTCGCCGAACAGCGCGTCGATCAGCGCCTGACGCGACGGATAGAGGCGATAGATCAGGATCTTCGCCACGCCCATGCGATCGGCGACGTCCTGCATTGTGGCCGCCTGCAGTCCCTTCTCGGCGAAGATCTCGACCGCGGCTTCTAGCACCGCCAGACCGCGCGCGGCCTTGTCGACGCGCGGCTTCGGCTGGCCGGGCCGACCTCTCGCCACGCCGGAGGCGGGGGCTTTTGCAATGGAGCTCATCGGTGGTATGTAGAATGAAACTATAAAGTTTCAAATAACGGGGAGTGAGATGCGCAAGGGGATGTTCGCGGCCACCGCGCTAGCGATGCTGATGGTGGCCAGCGTGGCCAAGGCCGGGGATCCGGCGTCGCCGATCACCGCCGAGCGGCAGGCGGCCTTCGCCAAGAGCCTTCCCGTGAGCGATCGGCAGGACTTCGAATTCGCCGACAGAGGATTTCTCGGGACGCGCACAGACCCGATCATCAAGCGCGACGATGGCCAGGCGGCGTGGAACCTCGCCGCCTACGACTTCCTGAAAGGCGACGCGCCGGCGACGGTGAACCCCAGCTTGTGGCGTCATGCCCAACTGCTGTCCAAGCATGGGCTCTTCCAGGTTTCGGACCGCGTCTACCAAGTGCGCGGCTTCGACATTTCCAACATAACGTTCGTGCGCGGCGACACGGGTTGGATCGTCATCGATCCGTTGACCATGAAGGAAACCGCACGGGCCGCGCTGGATCTGGTCAATGAGAAGCTCGGCGTTTTGCCCGTCAAGGCCGTGGTCTACACCCACAGCCATGGGGACCATTTCGGCGGCGTGCGCGGTGTGGTCGACGAAGCCGACGTGAAGTCCGGCAAAGTGCCGATCATCGCGCCCAAGGGCTTCATGGAAGAAGTCGCCGCCGAGAATATCTTGGCTGGCAACGCCATGAACCGCCGCGCTCAGTACCAATTTGGCGTGATGCTGCCGCCCGGCTTGGAGGGGCAGGTC
>NCDQ01000169.1 GCA_002280275.1 Caulobacter vibrioides
AGTCACGATCGCAGTTCGAACCCGGAAAAACGATGACGGCGGCTTTCATGGCGCGGGCGTGTAGCACCGTTCGGACGGGATGTCAGGGGGCGAGCGTTTTAAAGCGCCCCCTCCGTCACATCGCCTTGCGGCGCCGCGCCACCTCCCCCGCAAGCGGGGCAGGAGGGAGCCCCGTCCTCCTCCCCCGTGTAACGGGGGAGGTGTCGCGATGCGGATACGCATCGTGATGGAGGGGGCGCTTGGGAGGCCTAAGCGCATTCATCCAGCTCGGGCTCGACCGCCTCGCCGCTGGGCGCGGGGAAGGGGGTCTTGAAGGTGAAGGCCGCGGGCGTGGGGCCATGAGCCTCCAGGTGCGCCAGCGTCTCCAGGGCCTCTTCGACGGTGGGCGTATGGCCGGCCGGGATCCACCACAGCGCCATGTAGACGTCCATGGGCTCGAACCACTCGCGGCGGCGGCGCATGATCTCGACGTGGCCGCTGCGATAGACGAAGGCGCCGAGCGAGGGGATGTCCTCCCAGACCGACAGGTTCGGGATGAACAGCGGATCGTTGCCGATCGCCAGATCCGTGGCGTTGTTGCCGTAGCCGGTCAGGCGCCAAACATAGCCCGGCGAGTCTTCAGCCAGCGCGTTGATACGGTCCAGATTGTCGGCGAAGTCCTTGATCATCGGATGATCGATCGGCGCCTTCAGGCGTCCGACATTGACCTGGGCCAGATGGAACTTCGCGCTCATGATGGTCTCCCTTCCGCTTGCGCCCGAACATTGTGCGGCGAAGCTTCGAGCGGAAGGGGACCAGGGACCTAACGGCTAAAGAAAACGCGCCTTACGGGCGGGCGGCTCGACGAAAGAGAGCCGCCGAGGCGAGCCATAGCAAGCCGAAGACAATGCTGAGCACGATGACTGGCCGGGGCCAGTTTTCGGAGCCCTGACCCCAACCGCGCCAGACCGCGACAACGCCGATCGCGACTTGGAGCACAGCGGCCGAGGCCATGGCCCGCGCCAGGCCCGCCGCGCGAAACCGACTGGCCACGGCGCCTACAAAGGCGGCGATGATCACGCTCAGATAGAGCGTATTCGCCGGATGGTCTTCCGAGCCGATAATGCCGACGGCGCCGTTGAACCAGAGCAAGAGCGCTGACGCGAGGACGGCGAGACCCGCGCCAAACCGATACGACCAGGCGTCCGAGGCGCGCACCGTCAGCTCCGCGATTCCGCCCGCGCCGATGAGAACGATCCCTGCGAAGACGAAGTCGGAGGTCGTCCACTGAACCTCGTCGCTGAACCGCATGGCGATGGCTGGGGTGATCAACAAGCCTGCGACCGCCGTCCAGCCGATGAGGCGCAGGACTGAGGTCAGTCGCTCGTTTTTTGTGGGGGCTATGGGGTTCGTCATTGCCTTCATTTCCGGCTTGGGTGAGGCTTGGACGTTGATAGCGCGGGCGGTGAAAGTCCTGAGCGCCCCGTGAGGAAATCCTGAGAACCGTGGCCAGCGTCTACAGTTTCGGCCCTTTCGTGCTGGAGCCTGCGAACCGTCGTCTGTCGCTGAACGGGCGATCGGTGGAGTTGTCGGGCCGTTACCTGGACGCCTTGGTGCTTCTGGTGGTCGAGGAAGGCCGGCTGGTGACCAAGGCGCGGCTTCTGGACGAGGTCTGGAAGGGCGTTCCGGTCACCGAAGAAGCGCTGACCCAGTGCGTGCGATCGCTGCGCAAGGCGCTCGGCGACGAGGCGGGACGGCCAAGGTTCATCGAGACGGTGCCTCGACATGGCTATCGCTTCATCGCTCCCGTCACGACCGCGGAAGACCTTGCCGGGCAGCGCAATGCGGCGCTCGAGCCCGGCCCGAGACCGGGGCGAAGCCAAGGCCTGGCGCTGTTTGTGGGCATGGGGCGAGCGGGCCTTATCGGGGGCGGCGCCGCCGGGCTCGTCGGCGGCTTGGCCTACGGCCTCGCAGGGATCGCGGATGGCGGTGGCGGCGCGTTGTCCAGCCTCGTTGTGCTGGCCGCCCTGACGGCCGTGATCGGCATGATCGGCGGCGCGAGCGTGGGGTTCGGGGTGGGCGCGGCGGCGTTCGCGACGCGCCATCGGGGCGCATGGCAAGCCTTGGGCGGCGCATGCGGCGGAGCGCTAGTAGGCGGCCTCGTCCGGCTCGCCGGGTTGGACGCCTTTACGCTGCTGTTCGGCTCAGCGCCGACGACGATGACGGGCGCCGGCGAAGGCTTGGCGCTCGGCGTCGCCATCGGCGTCGGGGTCTGGATCGCTCAGGCGCGGCGGCGGGGGGCGGCTCTGATCGCGGGCGCCCTTCTGACGGGCGGCGCCGGCGCGAGCGCTGTTCTGCTGGGCGGACGGCTGCTGGGCGGCAGCCTGGCCGCGCTGGAGGCCCAGTTCCCCGGCGCGCGGCTCGAACTAGGTCACCTAGGCGCGCTGTTCGGCGAAGCGACCTTCGGACCGGTCAGCCAGGCGGCCACAGCGGGGCTGGAAGGCGCGCTGTTCGGTGCGGCCATGGTGTTGGCCCTGTGCCTGGAGCTGCGCCGACACGCCGTCGGCGCGTCTCCGCCGTAGCGAGCTTTTGCTGGGCGGCTTTGGGCGCGCGCGACCCCGTCAAAGCTCGATCATGTCGAAATCCGACTTCGGCGTACCGCACATCGGACAGATCCAGCCCGCCGGGATGTCGGCCCAACGGGTGCCGGGCGCCAGGCCTTCGCCAGGATCGCCCTGTTCCTCGTCATAGATGTAGCCGCAGGTGCGGCACTGCCAGACCTTGAAGGGTTCCGCGCTCATCGCCGTCGCCTCAGTGCATCTTGAAGCGGATCGGCACCGACTTGGGCCCGCAGACGAAGTTGGCGACCATGCGGGTGGGCGCGCCGTCCAGCTCGACATGGTCGAGGCGGGCGAACAGCTCCTCCCACAGCACCCGCATCTCCATCCGCGCCAGGTGCTGGCCAAGGCAGATGTGAGCGCCGTAGCCGAAGGCGACGTGCTTGTTGGGGGTGCGGTCGACGCGGAACTCGAAGGGCTTGTCGAACACCGCCTCGTCGCGGTTGCCGGACGGATAGGACAGCATCATCCAGTCGCCCTTGGCGATCTTCCGGCCCGCCAGTTCGGCGTCGGCGGTGGCGGTGCGCATGAAGTGCTTCACGGGCGTGACCCAGCGGATCGACTCCTCGATCAGGCCCGAGATCAGCGACGGATCGGCCTTCACCTTGGCGAACTGGTCGGGGTTTTCGGCCAGAGCCCACAGCGCGCCGGCGGTGGTCGACGAGGTGGTGTCGTGGCCGGCTGTGGCGGCGATGATGTAGTAGCTCATCGCCTCCAGGTGGCCCATCGGTTCGCCGTTGATCTTGCCGTTGGCGATCAGGGTGGCCAGGTCGTTGCGCGGATTGGCCCGGCGATCCTCGGTGATGGCGTTGAAGTACATCATGAAGTCCATGACCACCGACTGGATGCTGTCGACGCCCTCGCCGACATCGGTGACCGACTTGCCGGTGCGGTTCAGGTCCGGATCGGCGTTGCCGAACAGCTCCTGGGTCAGTTTCAGCATGCGGGGCTCGTCGCTCTCGGGGACGCCCAGCACCTCCATGATCACGTGCAGCGGATAGAGGAACGCTACGTCGCGGGCGAAGTCGCAGCGGTCGCCGTGCTCGGCCATGCGGTCGACGAAGCCGCGGGCGATCTCGCGGATCCGGGCTTCCAGCGCCCGCAGGTTCTGCGGCAGCAGCGCGCCTTGGGTGATCTTGCGATAGGCGAAGTGGTCGGGGTTATCCATCTGCACCAGCGAGCGGACGAGGTGAGGGGACCCGCCCATCATCTCGCGCACCTTCTTGTCGGCCTCGATGGTGGTCACGACCGTGGCGCGGTCCCCGTTGTGGAACAGCTCGTTCTGGCGCTCGACCTCCAGGATGTCGGCGTGGCGCGTGACCACCCAGAACGGATCGAAGCCGTCAGGCTGGGCGATATCCAGCGGCGCTTCGCGGCGCAGTTGGGCGAAGGCCTGGTCGATCCGGTCGCCGTCGGCATAGGCCTTGGGGTCGATAATGGTGTTGGCGATGTCGGTCGAGATCGTCATGCAGGCCTCCTGGCTCCTCCCGAGGATGGCTCTGCGGCCATCTCAATTATTTGCTTGTTGTCCAACAAATAACTAAGTTCGACAAGATGACATCGTCCCTTAAGGTTCCCGAGCGCCGCACCCAGTCCGACCGCCGCCAGCAGTCGGAGGCCGAGCTGCTACGCGCCGCCGCCGAACTGATCGCCGAGCAGGGCGTGGCGGCGGCGACTTTCGAAAATATCGGCGCGCGGGCGGGCTATAGCCGGGGTCTGGCCACCCAGCGGTTCGGGTCCAAGCACGGGCTGATCGAGGCCTTGATCGCCCGGCTTCAGGCCAGGCTTCAGGCGCAGATGGATGACCGGCGGCTGGACCAGACGAACGGTCTGGAGGCCGTGCTGGGCTTCGTCGACGCGTTCTTGACCACCCTGTCGCAGGACGGGGAGCTACGGGCCTATTTCGTGATGATGGCCGGCGCGGTCGGCGACATGTCCGACCTGCGCGCGCCCTTCGCCGCCGCCCACAAGGAGGCCGAGCAGCGTCTGGAGGCGATGGTGTTGCGCGGGCAGGCCGAGGGTGTCATCCGGCCGGATCTCGACGCCGATGCGGCGGCGCTGATGGTGGGGTCGCTGCTGCTGGGCGTGTCGACGCAACTGCTGATCGATCCCGGCATGGACCTGGAGCCGATCCGGCGGACCAGCCTGTCGACGCTGCGGGTCAGCTTTGGGGGGTAGCTTACGTTTGCCTTTCGAGACTTGGTGGCCTCGCGCCCCCTCCGTCACGTCGCCTATCGGCGCCGCGCCACCTCCCCCGTTTCACGGGTGAGGAGGACACCTCTCCCCTCCTGCCCCGCTTGCGGGGGAGGTGGATCGCTGCGGATACGCAGCGAGACGGAGGGGGCGTACTAGGGGCGCCCCCGCCGCCCTCAGGCCACGTCGATGCGGTAGCTTTCGATCACCGTGTTGGCGAGCAGCTTCTCGCACATGGTCTTGACCTCGGCCTTGGCGGCTTCGGCGTCGGTGGCGTCCAGGTCGAACTCGATGACGCGGCCGACGCGGGCGTCCTTGACCGACGGCCAGCCCAGGCCGTGCAGGGCGTTCTCGACAGCCTTGCCCTGAACGTCAAGGACGCCGGGCTTCAGGAACACGTGGACGGTGGCTTTCATCATCTTACCTTTTCGCGACCCTCTCCCAGAGGGAGAGGGAGGGGCCCATGCGCAGCATGGGAGGGTGAGGGGTTACGGGGCTGTCCGGACGGGGTGAAACCCCTCATCCTCCCACGCGTCGAGGGACGCGCGGGCCCCTCCTTCTCCCTATGGGAGAAGGGTTTTTCTAGTGCACGCCGCCCTGAATGACGGT
>NCDQ01000170.1 GCA_002280275.1 Caulobacter vibrioides
GTACGTGGTCGCCCGGATGCAGCACCTCGTTGCTGTGAGCCGAAACCAGGCGCGGCCGCGACAGGGCGCGGACTCCGGCCTCCTCCGCCAACTCGCGGATCACGGCGGTCTCGGCCGTCTCGCCGCGCTCGACCCCGCCGCCGGGCAGGTACCAGCCCTTGATGTAGGTGTGCTGGATCAGGAGCACCTTGCCGGCCTCGTCGGTGACCACGGCCCGCACGCCCAGCGTCAGACCGCGCGCCAGGCGGAACCAGGCATAGACGAGCGGGCGGGTGAACGGTTCGATACGGCGGCGCCAGAGCATGGGGCCTTCTAGCCCGGCGCGCGCTTGCGGTCAGCGGCGGCGAGCGGTAAAGCCCGCAGATATCTGTTTCTCTTTTCGGAGCCGCGCCATGATCGCGATCGGTGTCATCGCTCTCTTCCTGCTCGTCGTCATGGGCCTGAACCTGACCGAGTTCGGCCGCGTCGACTAAGATGACGACGCGCGGCGCGGCCCTGGTCACCGGCGCGGGACGCCGGATCGGCCAGGTCCTGGCCCTGGAGGCCGCGCGCGCCGGCTACGACGTCGCCATCCACTACCGCGCCTCGGCCGATGAGGCTGAAGAGACCGCGCGCGCCGTCCAGGATCTCGGCCGCCGCGCCGTTCTGGTTCGCGCCGACCTGTCGGACGAGGACGAGACCCGCAGCCTGGTGGCCCAGGCCGCGCCGCTCGGGGCCCTGACCCTGCTGATCAACAACGCCTCGGCCTTCGAGGACGACCGCGTCGGCGGCCTGTCGCGGGCCACCTGGGACCGCCACCTCGAGACCAATCTGCGCGCGCCGATCGTGCTGGCGGAAGCCATGGCGCAAGCCCTGCCGGCGGACCGCCAGGGACTGGTGGTCAATCTGATCGACCAGCGGGTCTGGCGGCCCAATCCGCAATTCTTCAGCTACACGCTCAGCAAGGCGGGCCTGTGGTGGGCGACCCAGACCCTGGCCCAGGCCCTGGCGCCGCGCATCCGCGTCAACGCCATCGGCCCGGGTCCGACCCTGCCGTCGGTGCACCAGGCGCCGGGCGAGTTCGAGGCCGAAGCCGCCGGCGTGCTGTTGCAGCGACGCGCCAGCCCCGAAGAGGTCGCCGCCGCCCTGCGCTATCTGATTGACGCGTCCTCGGTCACGGGACAGATGATCGCCGTGGACGGCGGCCAGCATCTGGGCTGGAAGACGCCGGATATTGTTGCTCCCTAGAGCCTGCCTGGAACAACAGGCTCGACCAAGCTGAAAGAAAGGCCGCGCCTTGGCCGCCTCGCCCCTCGCCGACCCCGCGCCCGCCGCCGACATCGCCCGCATCATCGTGACCAAGGTCTTCGTGCGCGGCCTCAAGGTCGACGCTGAGATCGGCGTCTATGACCACGAGCGTGGAGACCTTCGCCGAGCGCCTGGCCCAGGCGTGTTTCGCCGATCCGCGCGTCACCCGCGCCCGGGTGCGGGTGGAAAAGCCCCTGGCCCTGGCCCCGCACGCCGCCGCCGCCGGCGTCGAGATCACCGCCGTCCGCGCGTGACCATGATCACCTTCAGCGCCCGGCTCGCCCCCTTCCAGCCCGAAACGGTCTGGACCCTGGAGGCCGGGACGCTGATCGAGACGCGCGGCCGGATCGAGCGCCGCTTCCCGCTGTCAGGCCTGAGCCGCTACAGCCTGTCGCTCGCGCCGGACGGGCGTCGGCGGGTGCTGCTGGTGGTGTTTGGACGACGCCGACTGCTGATCCCGTCGCAGAGCTATGTGGGTCCGGGACGGTTCGAGGATCGGCTGGCCGCCTTCTCGGTCCTGGCCCGCGCCATCGCGGCCGTGGGGGCCGACCTGTCGCCGCGCGCGAAATTCGGCCTTGCCAGGCTGGAGGCCCGGACGGCCCTGACCTTCGTCATGGGTCTCTTGGCGTTCGGCGCGGCCGCCACCTTGCTATTCTCGCTGACCGCCGGGATGGCCGCCGTGGGCGTCGACATGGCCGCGCGGATGGCCTTCATCCTGATCCTGATGGTCGCCGCCCTGCCCTGGCTGGCGCGGCCGGCCGATTTCGATCCGCGCGATCCGCCCGCCGACCTTTTGCCCTGAAACGAGAAAGAGCGCCCCGACCTTTCGGCCGGAGCGCCCCTTCTGGGAGACCTGAAAGGGTCTATCAGCGCGGCATCAGCACGCTGTCGTTGACGTGGATCACGCCGTTGCTGGCGCCGACGTCGGTGGCGGTGACGGTGCTCTTGCCGCCCTTCTCGTCGGTGATGACGACCTTGCCGCCTTCGACGGCGGCCTTGAAGGCGCAGCCGCCGACGGTGTTGATCGTGTAGCTGCCGCCGTTCGCCTGGATGGCGCCCAGCAGGGTCTTGGCCTCGACCTTACCGGCCACGACGTGGCAGGTCAGGATCTTGGTCAGGGTGGCCTTGTTCTCCGGCTTCACCAGGGTCTCAACCGTGCCGGCCGGCAGCTTGCCGAAGGCGGCGTTGGTCGGGGCGAAGACCGTGAAGGGGCCAGCGCCCGATAGGGTGCCGACCAGGTCGGCGGCCTTCACGGCGGTGACCAGGGTCGAGAAGTCAGCGTTGCCGGCGGCCACGCCGACGATGTTCGGCTTGGCGCCGTGGTGATCGGCGAGCGCGGGACCGGCCACAGCGGCGGCGGCCAGGGCCAGCACGGCGGCCCGGCGTTGCATCGAACGCATCATTGTTTGAAACCTTCCATCAAGTCTTCGGGTTGGGGGAACTGAAGAGGTCGACGGCGCGCGGTCTGATCACAGTTACGGCCCTGCGTCGGCTCTGGATCGATCCGGGCAGATGACTTTTTTGTAAGGTTCGAAGAACACGCCCAACGTGACATCGCCTTCATGACGCCACCTTCATTTGCATCGCGGCCTGATCAGCGCGACGATCCGGATGACGAAGTTAGTCCAGGCTCAACCGTGACAGACCCCACCCCAGACACCGCCGTTCCGCCGGCCCTGCCGGACGACAAGGCCCTGCCCATCGCGATCTACGCGTTGCATATCGCAGGCGCGGTGACGGGCGGCTTCACCTGCCTGATCGCAGCCATCTTGGCCTATATCAGCCGCAAGGGCGCGCCCGACTGGCTAGCCAGCCACTATGAGTTCCAGATCCGCACCTTCTGGCTGGCGCTGCTGTTCAGCCTGATTTCCGGCCTGCTCACCGTCGTCGGGATCGGCGTCGTGATGCTGGTCGCGGTCGGCCTCTGGGTCATCGTCCGCGCCGTTGTCGGCCTTTCGCATCTGCTGAAGGGCCAACCCTATCCCACACCCAAGAACTGGATGCTCTAAGCCATGACCGACGCCGCCATCACGCCTCGCGTTGAAGAAGACAAGGTCCTACCCGCCGTTGTGTACGGCCTCTATCTGCTGGGCTTCACCAACGGCCTGACCTTCTTTGTCGGCCTGATCCTGGCCTATGTGAACCGCGACGCCGCGGGACCGATCAACGCCAGCCACTACACCTTCGCGATCCGGACCTTCTGGCTGGCCATCGCCTGGTTCATGATCGGCCTGATGATGACCCTCTTCGGCGTGCCGCTGAGCCTTGTGCTGGTGGGCATTCCGGTGCTGATGGCCGGCATCGCGATCATGGGCGCCGTGGGCGTCTGGTTCGTGGTTCGCTGCGTGATGGGAATCTACTATCTCACCCGCGGCGAGGCGTATCCGCGCCCGCGCAGCTGGTTGATTTAGAGGCGCCGTCTCCGCCCGGCGCCCGTCCACGGATCATTCGCGCGGCTCCGTTCCCCTGCCGGTTGAGACGGCTCGACGGGATCGGGGCCGCCGGATGACTAGTGCGGTCTGGCGGAGGGACGCCCGTGGTGGGCGAACGTCTGGGGGACGCGATGTTGGCGCGACTGGTTGGGATCATCTTGGGGCTGATCCTGGCGTCATCGGGATACGTGGTGGCGGGCTGGGGCTCGCTGGGGACATGGGCCACGAACCTCGACCTTGGTCCGTTCGAACCGCATCGACCCTCTGTCGGCGTGGCGGCGGCGATCGTGGGCGGGGTGCTCATCGTCGCCGCCCTGCTTCCTCGGCCCAAGCGTAAGCCGCGCAAGACTGCGCCCGCGACCCTGGGGCTGGAGCTTTCCGACGAGCCTGCGCCGAGCCCCACGCCCGCCGTGGCGCCCACGCTCAGCGCCGAGCCCACCGCCGCTCCGATCGTCCACGCCGCGCCGCCGCCGGCCGCTCCGGCTCCGGCGCCGGCGCCCCGAACCTTCGCCGAAATGCGCGCGCGTCTGGTCACGCTCAGCCGGGAGGACTCCTGGGGCGAGTGCGCTCGCCTGCTGGCGGCCATGAAGCGCGCGGCCCAAAGCGACGAGGAACTAGCCGTCGTCCACCGCGACCTGGGTGACTTCGCGCGCGCCCAAGGGCAGCTGGATGACGCCGGCGAGGCCTATGAGACGGCGGTGGCCTACGCCCGTCAGGTGCGGCAGGCCCGCCCGAGCGACGCCAGCACCGACCTGCTGGCCGGCGCCTTGTCCGGCGTCGGCGATGTCGCCGAGGCCGAAGGACGCCTGGACGCGGCGCTGTCGGCCTTCGAGGAAGCCCTGGCCCTGCGTCGCTCGCGCGGCGGCCGCGAGGCCAGCGACACCAACGCCCAACGCGCCCTGTCGGTGAATCTGGAGCGCCTGGCCGACCTGCGCGAGGATCGCGGCCACCGCATGCGGGCGCTGGATCTCTATCGCGAGAGCTACGACATCGCCGGGCGTCTGGCGGCGGCCGACCCGGCGCGCTTTGGTCCCGACCTTGCGGCCACCCGCGCCCGCCTCAACGAGCTGGAAGCCCGCATCTCGACCTGACGGTCCGGCTAGCGCCCGACCTCCTGCGCAAGAAACCGCCCAATCCACGCCGCCATCCGCGCCCGGTCGGTGGCGCCGTCCAGACTGGCGATCGCCGCGTCGGCCTGCGCGTCGGTGTAACGCGTTCCCCGCCGCACCTCGATCAGGGCCTTGGCGTAGTCCGGCGTGAACTCCGGGTGGAACTGCATCGAGATCGCCCGTTCGTTCTCGTAGGCGAGGATGCCGTAAGGCGTGAACGCGCTGCCGGCCAGGACGCGCGCCGTGGGCGGCAGGTCCACCACCTGGTCCTGGTGCGAGCCCGGTACGGCGACCTCTGCGGCGTCGTCCATCCAGGCGGCGCGCTCGGCGACCGCATAGGCCTGGAGGCCGACGCCCCAGCCCTTTGGCGACTTCTCGACCTTGCCGCCAAACGCCTCGGCCATGACCTGATGGCCAAAACAGACCCCCACCAGCGGCGTCTCGCCTCGGGCCGCGCGCAGGAAGGCCTTCAGCGGTTCGATCCAGGGTAGCGGGTCATAGACCCCCGCCGAGGAACCGGTGATCACATAGGCGTCGTTCTCGGCCGGATGCGCCGGCAGTTCCCCGCCCTGAACGTCGTAGGCGCGGTAGGCGTGGCCATCGCCTAGCAGCGTCTCGAACATGGCGCCATAGCCGCCATAGGTCGCCTTCAGCGGGCCCGGAGGCTCGCCCGTTTCCAGCAGGCCGATCTTCAAGACGCGCGTCGTCACGGCCGTCAGTAGACCATGCCTTGGGCGACGGCCTTGAGGCGTTCGATGGCGCTGAACTTGTCCTCGATGAAGTCCTGGTCGATCCACCAGAGCTCGATCTCGCGCATCACTTCACCGACCATCGGCCCCTTGGGCACGCCGGCCTTCATCACCTCCTCGCCCGACAGCGGGAAGGCCGGCGGGGTCCAGGTCTCGGCCAGGGCCAGCAAAGCCCGCCATTGCGGCGCGGTCGAGTCGCGACCGGAGCCGGCCCAGGCCAACTTGACCCGGTCGCAGAACGTGCGGGTCCCCAGGCCATAGACCGCCCGACGCGCCTCACGCGGGCTCATCCACGAGACCACCCGCGGGTTCTTGCCCACGGCCTCGACCAGACGGTCCCGCACATTGTTGGGCAGGCGCAGGCGCTCGGCCAGCTGTTCGGCGACCTTGGCGTCATCCGGGATCAGGGCGGCCAGACGCAGGTCCGGATCGTTCTCGAACAATTGCTCGGTCTCGATGCCGACCAGAGCCTCGAAGCGGGCCAGCGACTTCACCGACGGCAGGATCGAGGACAGCACGCTGGTGGCGGCCATCAGGCGGAAGGCCGGACGCGGATCCTCCGCCGCCAGCATCTTCATCAGCTCCTTCTGGGTGCGCTCGGCGGCGCGGCCCGAGACCATGCCCTTCAGCGCCTTGCACGCGGCCAGGGCCTTCTGGTCCGGCTCGCCGCGACCGTACCAGGCCTGGAAGCGGAAGAAGCGCAGGATGCGCAGATAGTCCTCGCGGATGCGCGTCATCGGATCGCCGACGAACACCACCCGCCCTTCATGCGCGTCGCGGATCCCCTCGCCGGTCGGATCATAGATCCGCCCTTCCGGATCGGCGTAGAGGGCGTTGAAGCGGAAGTCGCGCCGCTCGGCGTCCTGATTCCAGTCCTGGGTGAAGGCCACCACCGCCCGGCGGCCGTCGGTCGAGACGTCCTTGCGCAGGGTCGTGATCTCGTAAGGGCGACCGCCGGACACCGCCGTGATGGTGCCGTGGTCGACGCCGGTCGGGATGGCGCGCAGACCCGCCTGCTCCAGAGCGTCGATGACGAGATCGGGCGTCAGGATCGTGGCGATGTCGATATCGTCGACCGGCTTGCCCATCACCGTGTTGCGGACGCAGCCGCC
>NCDQ01000171.1 GCA_002280275.1 Caulobacter vibrioides
GAGGGCCCCTGGTTCCAGCAGGGCGATCCCGCCTATCCTTGGCCTCAGTATGCGGACTATTCGGCGCGGTTCTACGCCAACCAGAAGGCCAACGCCCTCTTCCGCCACTATGTCACCAGCCTGGTCGGCCGGGTCAGCACCGTGAGCGGCAAGCCCTATCGCGACGACCCGACGATCATGGCCTGGCAGCTGGCCAACGAGCCGCGCCCCGGCGGTTCGGACGCCTTCGGCCAGAGCAACATGCCCGCCTACCAGGCCTGGATCCGCGACACCGCCAGCCTGATCAAGCGCCTGGACAACCAGCATCTGGTCAGCACCGGCAGCGAGGGAACCATGGGCTGCATGGGCCTGGAGTCGTGCGTCGTCGACGCCCACGCCCCGCCGGTGATCGACTACATGACCATCCACATCTGGCCCAACAATTGGGGCTGGATCAGCATGACCGACCAGCCCTCGACCTATGAGGCGGGCGAGCAGAAGTGCCGTGATTACGTAGCCCAGCACATCGCCCTGGCCAAGCGCCTGAACAAGCCCCTGACCATCGAGGAGTTCGGCCTGATCCGCGACGGCCGCCAGTTCGCGCCGGGTTCGCCGACCACCTATCGCGACCGCTTCTACAAGACGATGCTGGACCTGGCCCTGGCCGACATGAAGGCAGAGGGGCCGACCGCCGGCGTCAACTTCTGGGCCTGGAACGGCGAGGGCCGCGCCCAGCAGCCGGACGCCTGGTTCAAGAAGGGCGACAAGAGCTATGTCGGCGATCCGCCTCAGGAGGAACAGGGCCTGTTCGGCGTCTTCGACGCCGACGCCTCGACCTTGGCGGTGATCACTGAGCACGCGGCGGCGGTGAGAGGGTTGGGGTAAGCGGGGCGCAACAAAGGGATTGTCACCGGTGTCACCCGTGATACCGCTTCGGACCGCTCGTCAGAAAGCGCCGGAGGAAACCCGATGCCCGCCACTCGCCGCACCCTGATCACCGGCGCCGCCGCCTTGGCCGCCTACGCCGCCCTGCCCCGCGCAGGCTTCGCCGGCGAGGCGCGCTCGCCCGTGGTGGCGACCACCAACGGCAAGGTGCGTGGTTACGTTCAGGACGGGGTCAGCGTCTTCAAGGGCCTGCGCTACGGCGCCGACACCGGCGGGGCGCGACGGTTCATGCCGCCGGTCAGGCCGCAGCCCTGGACCGAGGTGAAGGACGCCCTGGCCTATGGTCCGGCGTCGATGCAGACCGGCAAGGGCGAGGAGGGCGAGACCCTCTCCGAGGACTGCCTGTTCCTCAATGTCTGGACCCCGGCCAAGGCCTCGCGCAAGGACGGCCTCGCCGATGGGGCCAAGCGGCCGGTGATGTTCTACATCCATGGCGGCGCCTATAACGGCGGTTCGGGGGGCAGCCCTTGGTATGAGGGGACCAAGCTCGCCAAGCGCGGCGACGTCGTGGTGGTCACCGTCAACCACCGCCTGAACGCCTTCGGCTATCTGTATCTGGCGCGCCTGTTCAACGACCCGTCGGTGGCCGACAGCGGCAATGTCGGACAGCTCGATCTGGTGCTGGCCCTGCAGTGGGTGCGCGACAACATCTCCAGGTTCGGCGGCGATCCCGATTGCGTCATGCTGTTTGGCCAGTCCGGCGGCGGCGCCAAGATCGCCACTCTGATGGCCATGCCCGCCGCCAAGGGCCTGTTCCACCGCGCCGCCACCATGAGCGGCCAGCAGGTCACCGTGGGCGGCCCGTTCAACGCGACCAAGCGCGCCCAAGTCTTCCTCGACAAGCTGGGGATCAAGGACCTGGCCGCCCTGCGCGCCCTGCCCGCCGCCGAGATGCTGGCGGGCCTGAAGGCGGTCGATCCGATCGCCGGCGCGGGCGGGGTCTATATGGGCCCGGTGCTGGACCAGCGGTCGCTGACCCGCCACCCGTTTTTCCCGGACGCCGCGCCCCTGAGCCTGTCGGTGCCGATGATGGTCGGCAACACCCACGACGAGACCAAGGGCTTCATCGGCTGGAACGCCAAGAGCTTCCCCCAGACCTGGGACGAGGTGATCGCCCGCCTGCCGGGGCAGTTCAACGCCCGCATCGACATCGATCCGGAGACGGTGGTGGCCTTTTACCGCCAGACCTATCCCAGCTACTCGCCGGCCGACGTTTTCTTCGCCGCCTCGACGGCGGGGCGCTCGTGGAAGGCGGCGATCATTCAGGACGAGGAGCGGGCCAAGGCCGGCGCGCCGGCCTACGCCTATCAGGTCAACTGGCGCTCGCCGATCCAGGGCGGGATCTTCGGCGCGCCCCACACCATCGACATCGGCCTGGTGTTCGGCACGCTGGACGCCAAGGGCTCGATCGTCGGGACGGGGCCGGACTCGGTGGCGATGTCCAACACCATGAGCGACGCCTTTATCGCCTTCGCCCGCAGCGGCGATCCGAACGGCGGCGCCCTGCCCAAGTGGGAGCCCTACACCCTGCCTCGCCGCCAGACGATGGTGTTCGACACCGTCTCGCGGCTGGAGGACGACCCGCGCGGCGTCGAGCGGGAGTTCTTCAACCGCGTGCCCTTCACCCAGTTCGGCACGTGATCTCGTAGGGTGACCAGGCCGGGATGAGGCGGGGGATACGGGCTCTTAGAGCGTGATAGCCGAAAGTGTCAGCGGTTTCGGCGGCAATCACGCTCTAAATGTTTGAAATAGAGCCTTTTTTACCCCCTTCGAATGACTCCATTCGAAGGGGAAAGGCTCTACCCCGCCCCCAGCGCCACGGCGACGTGGTAGGTGATGAAGGCGGCGATATAGGCCAGGGCCACCATGTAGACGAACATGATCGTCGGCCAGACCCAGCTGTTGGTCTCGCGCTTGACCACGCCCAGGGTGGGCAGGCACTGCGGCGCGAAGACGTACCAGGCCAGGAACGACAGGGCGCTGGCCAGCGACCACTGGTTCTTGAGCAGGGTCGACAGGGCGCCGGTCTCACCGTCCTCGCCGCCAACGGCGTAGACGGTGCCCAGCACGGCCACGGCCACTTCGCGGGCGGCCATGCCGGGGATCAGGGCCACGTTCATCTGCCAGTTGAAGCCGATCGGCGCCATCAAGGGCGCTAGGAACTGGCCCAGCTGTCCGGCGATGGAATAGTCGATGGCCGGCCCCGTCGCGCCCTCGGGCGGATAGGGGAAGGTCGACAGCACCCAGACCAGAACCATCAGCGGCATGATGATGCGGCCCGCCCGGCTGATGAAGATGCGGGCGCGGGTCCACAGGTTCATCAGCACGTTGCGCGGCTCGGGCCAGCGATAGGTCGGCAGCTCCATCATGAAGGGCTCGACCGCACCGCGCCAGAAGACGCGCCGGATCACGAACGACACCAAAAGCGCGCTGACGATACCGCTGGCGTAGAGGCCAAACATCACCAGGCCCTGCAGCGACAGCACGCCCCACACTGTCTGCTGCGGAATGAAGGCGCCGATGATCAGGGTGTAGACGGGGATCCGCGCCGAGCAGGTCATCAGCGGCGCGACCAGGATCGTGGTCAGGCGGTCCTGGCGATTGTCGATCACCCGCGTCGACATGATGCCAGGGATGGCGCAGGCGAAGCTGCTGAGCAGCGGGATGAAGGCGCGCCCGTGCAGGCCCGCGCCGCCCATGATCTTGTCCATCAGGAAGGCCGCGCGGGCCATGTAGCCGCTGTCTTCCAACAGCAGGATGAAGAAGAACAGGATCAGGATCTGCGGCAGAAACACCAGCACGCTGCCGACGCCGGCGATCAGACCATCGGCGATGAAACTGGTCAGAAGGCCCTGGGGCAGGCTGGCGTTGGTCAGCTCGATCAGGGCCGCGAAACCGGCGTCGATGCCGTCCATGGCGGGCGTGGCCCAGGTGAACACCGCCTGGAACATCACGAACAAAAGGCCCAGCAGGATCGCCAGACCCGCCACCGGATGCAGCAGCACGTCGTCGATCTTGCCGGTCATGGTGTCGGGCCGCTCGGGCGGCTTCACGCAGGCCTTGAAGATGCGCTGGGCCTCGGCGTGGGCGGCGCGGATCTCGGCGGGGCTGGGCTCATGCCAGACGTTGTCGCCAGACAGGGCGTCGCGGTCGACCAGGGCCTCGACCTTCTCCAGCAGCTCGGGCAGGCCGCGCTTGCGGGTGGCGACCGTGGTGACGATCGGCGCGCCGATCTCGGCCTGCAGGCGCTCGACGTCGATCCGCAAACCCTGGCGCTGAGCGATGTCGAACATGTTGAGCGCCAGCACGAACGGGCGGCCAACCTGCTTAAGCTCCAGCGCCAGGCGAAGCACGAGGCGCAGGTTCGTCGCGTCGGCCACGCAGACGAGAGCCTGGGGGGCGTCCTCACCGGCCAGCTTGCCCAGCACCGCGTCGCGGGTCACCGCCTCGTCGGGACTGCGGGCGCGCAGCGAGTAGGTGCCTGGCAGGTCCAGCACGCGGATCTGGCGGCTGGCGATCTCGCCATAGGGCACGGCCACGCGCAGCATGGGCGCGTAGCGCTGCACATACCAGCCGTTTTGCAGGCGCAGCGGACGAAACTCGTCTTCGGACAGTTGTCCGGCCTGCCAGCGCGTGAGCTGGTCACGGTACTGGCTGGCCCTGGCCTTCACAAACTGGCGGTCAAATTCTGTGTATTGGTACATGGCTGTCAGGAGGCTGAATAAAAACGGAGGCGGTCTAGATCGAAATGAGCTTCACGCCGGCATAAGCCAGCAGCGCAGACAGCAGGGAGCGAATGAGGCGGTCCGGCATTTTACGCATCAGATGCGAGCCGACCCAGATGCCGGGGAGCGAGCCGGCCAGCAGCAAGACCAGCAACGGCCAGTCCACCGAACCTATCGAGGCGTGCCCCAGACCCGCCACCAGCGTGAGCGGAACGGCATGGGCAATGTCCGCGGCCACAATGCGCGGCAGCGGCAGCGCGGGGTACAGCAGCATCAGCACAATCACGCCAATCGCACCGGCCCCTACCGAGGTGATGGTGACCAGGGCGCCGATGACCGCGCCAAACAGCACCGGCTGCGCCCAATGGCGCGCGCGCGTGGCCTGGCTCAGCAATTCGGGAGCAATGCGGGTGGGCATGGCCTTGCCGCGAACGACTTTATAGAAAGTGGCAACGGCGGTGAGCAGCAGCGTCAGGCCCAGCGTTGTGGTCATGAAAGTCTGGGTGGCCGGGTTGGCAGGCCCGAGGCGATGCAACACATACAGGGTGATCAGCGAGGCCGGCAGGCTGCCCGCGGCGACCTGGCCAACAATGCGCCAGTCCACCATGCGGGCGCGCACCAGGCTGACGGTGCCGCCCATTTTGGTGAAAGCGGCAAACAGCAGGTCAGTGCCAATGGCCAGGTGCGGCTTGACACCGAAAACGAAGATCAGTATCGGTGTCATCAATGAGC
>NCDQ01000654.1 GCA_002280275.1 Caulobacter vibrioides
GCAGGATCGCGAAGCTGACGGCGGCGCTTTCGCTCATGGCGCGACGCATGAACTCGTCGCTGCGAACCCAGATGGCGATATTGCCCGCTGTCTGGACCAGCAACAGCGCGATCAAGCCCGCCATGGCGGCCGAGGCGAGCATCGGCGACAGTGGCGCGAAGAGGATCGGGACCAGGACGGGCACGCCCATCATCACCCCCGCGAGCAGCAGCACGAGGCCATTCTGGGCGTAGAAGACCGCCTGGGCGGACGTGGCTGGCCGGACCTCTTCCGGGTTGATCTGGCGCCCAAGCGCGCGACGGCTGAGACTCATAAGCAGCGTGATCAGGCCCGTCGCGATCATCATGGCCGCCAACAGCAGGGCTAAAACGTCTGACCAGACAAGCTTGAGATCGCTGGCGGCGCCGGCCTTATCCAGGTCGGCGAGATAGGACCCGAACCCGTATCCGAGCGGCGCGGCGATCACCGCTCCGATGAGAGCCTGAAGCCCGCGATGGGCCAGTCGGGACTTCGGTGACTTCGAAACGAGGTTCATGACCTTATCCTCGATCTGTACGGGCCTCTTAGGCCTCGTCCTGGAAGATGGATTCGATGGGCTGCCCAAAGAGGCGGGCGATCTTGAAGGCCAGCGGCAGGCTGGGGTCGTACTTGCCGGTCTCCAGCGCGTTGATGGTCTGGCGGGAGACTTCGAGCCGGTCAGCGAGATCCGCCTGGCTCCAGTCGCGCTCGGCGCGCAACACCTTGAGGCGGTTCTTCACTTGTACCTCCAGCGGACCAGAGGTTGCGCCAGGCCGAACGCGCCGCAGAACACCGGGAAGGCCAGATAGGTGGGCATATGCGCGACCAGGCCGAAGTTCTCGAGAAAGCCCCAGACCGTCGCTACGGCCAGCGTGATCCCCATGCCCCACAGCAGCGCCTGGGCGGACATCCCCCGCTGGAACTCGTCGGTCTCCTCCATCAGGTAAAGACCCATGATCGCGATCACCGCGATGATCGGCAGCGCGGGCGCCACGGCGACAGCCCACAGCAACGGACCGGTCAGTCGCAGATGCTCGAAGGTCAGGATCGAGCCGGTCAAAACCACCACATAGGCCACCCCCGGCCGACCCGGCCGCGCAACTGGTGCAGCTGGGAGACCCCGAACCGGTCGGCGTCGAGGACGGCCATGACTGAGGCATTAGCG
>NCDQ01000172.1 GCA_002280275.1 Caulobacter vibrioides
GGCCCCGCCGGCCGTCTTCCAGGCCGCGCCCAGCGCCGCCTCGTCCGCGAACATCCGGAAATCAGCTCCTCTTGTCACCGGCCTTGTCGGCCACCGGCGGACCGGCCTACTTTGAGGTCGATGGACAGGGAGCGGACGTCGGCCCCGGTCCATCGATCGCCATCGAGGCCGCGATCGGCGCGGCCCGGTTCAGATCGGAGAGACCAAAATGGCTACCATCGGCACCTTCACCGCCAATGCTGACAACTCGTTCTCGGGCGCCATCCACACCCTGTCCATCAACCTCAAGGCGGTCCAGTTCCGCCCGGTCACCGACAAGGCCGGCGACAAGAGCCCCGATTTCCGGGTGTTCGCCGGCAAGGCGGAGCTGGGCGCGGCCTGGAAAAAGACCAGCAAGGACAAAAACGACTATCTGTCGGTCAAGCTGGACGACCCGTCGTTCCCCGCCGCGATCAACGCCGCCCTGGTCGTCATCGACGGCGTCCACAGCCTGGTCTGGTCACGCAGCAACGGTCCCAGGGAAGACTAGAGTGGACAGCCCGCTCCGCCGATCCGGCGGGGCGGGCGCGGCGCGCGAGCTGGATTTCGAGGTGATCGGCGGCGCCGCGTTCAGACGCGGACCCGCCGTTTCCACGCCACAGCCTGTCTTTCTACGACGGACCCTTCGGGCGTCTTGAGCCGGGTGAAACCTCGGCTCAGAACGGTTCGGCGGGACCCGCGAGGACGCTTCCACCGCCCGCCAAAGCGTCCGCTTCGCATCCCGCGCGCCGCCGGTCGCCTCCTCCCCCCAGGCGCTCGGCGACGGCGGCGGCCCGATCTTTCCCCGGCGCTCCCCCCCGCCGTGATCGGGCCGCCGCCGATGGGCGGCGCCGCTCGGCGGGTTCACTCGAAAGGACCACCGACATGAGCACGATTGGCCACTTCCGCCGCGAGGGCGAGGGGTTCACCGGCCGCCTCGCCACGCTTCACCTGGACGTCACGCTGCGGCTCGCGCCGGCCGAGAAGTTCTCGGCCAAGGCGCGCCGTGCGCCCCAGGGGAAGAAAGGCAGGCTGTGAGGTTGCGGCGGCGGACCGGCTCCCGGTCAGATCAGGCCAGAAGAGGACGCGGTCGACGAGCCCGGCAAAGATCTCCTGGAGAGGCCAAGATGGTGCAGGTGCTCGCCCATCTTGCGCAGGCCCAGCAGGATCTGGGCGGCCGGTATCACGTGAAGCCGGTCGCCCAAGGTGCGCCACAACTCCAGGAAGCCGATCCATCCCGTCATCAAGATCTTGCTGCGCAGGGTGATCAGGGCGATGCGGGGATTGCCGTACATGACCGCCAGCACGATGCCGATCGCGTCGCTGCGCGTCGCCTTCGCAAACCGTCGGATCTTCCACAGGTCAAAGTCACCCTTGCCCTTTTCGAAGTCCTGATAGGTCCTCAAAGCGACGCCCATCTTCAGGGAGACCTCCAGCGAGGTCATGCGCCGTTCCGTCTTCACCAGCTTTAAAGTGCGGGAAAGCAGGCGGGCTTGGCGCGCGAGCGGCGCAGACGGCGAGCCGAGCATGCAACGCTCCGGACTAAACAACTTCTGGAAGATCACCGCAGACGCATCGCAGGTGCAACCCAAGAAAGTAATTGGACGCCGGATTGACCGCTGAGGGAATGGTTTCTCGCCTCTGGGTGGACCTCACGGGTCGTGGGATCTGAAGTCTGCGCCCAAACCGGCGGTGTTTCGCGCCACGGCCGGCAGCCATCTGACACCGCCGCGCCGCTTGGCCGCGCGGCGACTCGTCTGGACCCGATCCGCTTCAATATCACGGGCCGTTTTGCGGCCTCGGGCTCGACGCTCGTGGCGACCCCGCCCAGCATGGCAGGCCCCCCTGGAGCCTGGCCTGGTGCGCGACCGCGACCCCTTCGATCGAACCCTTGAGACCCTGCGCCGCCGCCTGGCGCAGGCGGGGCCGATGCAGGGCGCCCCTCTGCCGATCAGCGGCCTGGCCGACGAACTCGGCGTCAGTCCCACCCCCGTGCGCGAGGTGCTGGCGCTGTTGGCCGGCGAGGACCTGGTCGTCAGAACCCCGCACGGATACGCCGCGCGCCTGCACGATCCGGCCCGCCTTGCCGAGCTCTACGACCTGGCCAACGTCCTGACGACGGCGGCGGCCCAGTCCCAGGGCATGGAGCTCGCCGCTTTCGACGTCGCTGATCCGCTGACGGCCGCGCAGGCCGCGCCCAATCGGGCCCTGGTTCGGGCCTGCGCCCGCGTCCAGGCGCAGCTGGCGCCGCTCGTCCTGGCCGAAGCACAACTCTTTGGCCAGGACGAGCCGGGCGGCACCGCGGTGGCCTGGAAAGCTGGCAAGGCCCCTCTGACGCGCGCTGTGCGGCGCCATTTCTCACGGCGGGCGGCCCAGAGCGGCCGCATCCTCGCCGTCGCTCTGGGGCTGATCAAATCTCCCCGAATATAGATTTGAATATAGCCATCGCCGGTCGCGTCATGGAGGGGCTGCAACAGGCAGCGCTCTGAAAGGAAACGACCATGACCAAGATCCATCGCACCGGCCGCCTCGTCCGCGTGGGTGACGCCCATCGCCTGACCCAGGGCTCGATCGTCGGCCGACCCGAAGACTTCCTGCCGGGCCGGCAGACCCCGGCCTGACAGCGCCGGTCTCCGGCGGCGCGGCCGCCGGTCGGTCCGATCTGATCGATTGTCGGCCGCGCCGTCACCTCGCCAACGCGCGCCGCGTGACGCGGCGCCTGAACCGAAAGCAAGCCGATGTCATCTTCGTTTCGCCTGATCCGCCTGGGAGAGGCCCATCGCCTGACCCAGAGCGGCATCGTGGGCTCGCCGGAAGACTTCCTGCCGGGCCGCCACATGCCCGCCTAGGCAAGCCGGGACGGCGGCGAGGGCCGCGTTCAAATATAGGTTTGAATATAGGTCCACGCCCCCGCCTCCTTAACCCGCCGCGCTCTCGCGGCTTGGGAAAGGAGACCGACGTGCCCCCATCATTTCGCCTGATCCGCCTGGGCGACGCCCATCGTCTGACCCGGGGTTCCTTGCTGGGCCTGCTGCTCGAAGACATCACCACGGCGCGATATAGCCCAACCTAGCGGGCCCACCGTCCAAGGCCCCCGCGCGCGCCGCAGCGTCATCAATCAGGGATCATTTCTGGAGCGAAGCCATGAACCTTTGGCTGGCCGACGGCGTGCGTGGGGTGATGATCGGCGAGGACGCGGTCTTTCTCGACGTGACGTCCAACGCCTACTTCTGCCTGCCGGCGATCGCCGCCGTTCTGAGGATCGACGGTCAGGCTTTGACGGTTTGCGCCGATCCCCTGGCCGAAGACCTGCTCGCCGCGGGGCTGGCCAGCCGAACGCCGCCGGTCCAGCCGTCCCTGTCGATCGCGCCGCCGCGGCGCACCGCGCGCGCCGTCCTTGATACCCTGCCGGCCGCTCAGCGCCAGCGGCCGGCCTCGCGTCACTGGCGCGCCGCGATCGCGGCGGGGGTTCAAAACGCGCGTGACGCGCGGCGCGCCTTCGCCGATCGATTGCCGGTCCCGCGCGCTGAGCGCGCGGGACCCGTCGGCGCCGGCTTGCTCGCCGATCTCGACGCTTTCAGGAGGCTGTCGCCATGGCTGCCCTTCGACGGGGTTTGCCTCTATCGCAGCGGCCTCCTGCGACGATACCTGGTCGCCCTCGGCCATCAGGTCGACTGGGTGTTCGGGGTCCGCACCTGGCCGTTCGCCGCCCATTGCTGGCTGCAGGTCGACGACCTGGCGCTGGACGACGAGGCCGAGCGCCTGATCGCCTACCACCCCATCATGGTGCGCTAGCCATGGGCTATGTCGTCCTGACCTGTCCGCCCGGCCAAGCCTGCGAGAGCCTCGACGCCATGGTCGCCGACCTACGGGCGACGGGGACCTGGATGCTGGCCCATCGGTCTTTCCGCCTGGCGGTCTTCACCGACAGCCAGGTCCCGCCCGGGGTGGAAGCGCTTGTGGACTCGAGCGGCGTCGCCGGCGTGCTGATCGGCCGGGCCTTCGACCGGGCCGCCACGACGGCGGGCGACGTCGCGCCGGCCTGGCTGGGCGGGCTCGCCGACCTCGATCCCCTGAACGCCTGCGCGCGCCTGGTCGCGGAGAGTTGGGGCGCCTATGTCGCCGTCTTCATCGGCCAGCCTCACGCCGGACCCACTGTCCTGCGCGATCCCTCGGGAGGGCTGGAGGTGCTGGCGTGGCCTCGCGAAGGCGTCACCATCGTCGGCTCGCGCGCGATCGAAGGGCGGGCGGGGCCGGTCGGCCTGGCCATCGACTGGGATCAGGTGACACGGATCCTCGACGATCCGATCAGCGCCGCGCTCGGCGCGCCGCCGCTCAAAGGTTTGTCGCATCTTGAGCCCGGCAGCGTCCTGCACGGGCCGGGCCTGGGCGACAAGACCATCCTGTGGAGTCCCGCCGCGGTGGTCCGCGCCGCCAAGGGTCGAGCCTGGCCTGACCGGGCGGCCCTGCGGCGAACCGTCGACGCCTGCATCCGCGCGCTGGCCGACGGCGAGGCGACAATCCTGAGCGAAATCTCGGGCGGTCTCGACTCGGCGATTGTCGCGACCAGCCTGGCGGGCGGCGGGCTGGGTCCCCACGCCGCGATTAACTTCTTTTCCGACGCGCCTGAGGCCGACGAGCGCCGCTACGCCCAGGCCGTCGCCGACCAGATCGGCGTTCCACTGCGCACGGTGCGCCGCCGACCGTTCGCCTTGAGCGAGGCAGGCCTTGCCGCCAGCGGCCGGGCCGCGCGACCCAACTTCAACGCCCTCGATCCCGACTATGACGCCGGCCTGGTCGCCGCCCTGGAAGCCAGCGACGCCAAGGTGCTGTTCACCGGCCACGGCGGGGACACCGTCTTTTACCAGGTGGCCGCCAGCGCCCTGGCGGCCGACCTGCTGCGCGGCGCGCCCTGCGAGGGCTCGCGCCTGCGCAGACTTGAGGAGGTGGCGCGCAGGACACGGCGGTCGGTGTGGAGCCTGGCGCTTGAGGCCCTGACCTTGCGGCCGTCGCGGCTGTCCTCTGACGGCCAGCTCCTGCGGATAGAGGCGTCACGTCGGCGGCTGTCGGGCCCATCCCATGCCTGGCTCACCGACCTGTCCGGGGTGTCGCCGGCCAAGCGCCAGCAGATCACGGCCCTGGCGTCCAACCTCAACGTCAACGGCGCGACGGGTCGTGGGGAGCGTGCGCGCCTCGTCCATCCGCTGCTCGCCCAACCGATCGTCGAGCTCTGCCTGGCCATCCCGGCGCCCGTCCTTAGCGCCGGTGAGCGCGAGCGAAGCTTTGCCCGGGAGGCCTTTGCCGAGCGCCTGCCGCGCAGGATCGTCGAGCGGCGGTCCAAGGGCGATATCAGCGTCTTCCTGGGCCGTAGCCTGGCCGCCAGCGCCGACTTCCTGCGGGGCTTTCTGCTGGAAGGGCGCCTTGCGGCGCGCGGACTGATCGACCCGGCCGAGCTGGCGGGCGCCCTTGAGCCCGAGGCCCTGGTCTGGAAAGACGCCTCCAAGGAGATCCTCGCCGCGGCGACCTTGGAGGCGTGGGTCCGTCACTGGGAGGACAGGATCGCCGCGGGGGCCGAAGATCCGGCGACCGCCAGGTCCGGGGGCGAAACCGGGCCGAGCGCGTCGGCCAGGAAGGCGAAGGCGCGTTGATGCAGGTCGCGGATGTTGGCGGGATTGAGCACCATGTGGTTCTCCCCCCGATAGTAGAGGAGTTGGGCGTCCTTGCCTTGCCGCGCCAGGCTCAGGAACATGGCCGTCACCTGGGTGCTGTCGAAGTCCATGTCGCCATAGGCGATCAGGACGGGCGCGGTGATCTTGTCGGCGTTCAGGAGCGGGCTATTGCGGACGTAGCGATCCAGCGCCGTCCAGGGCGGCCCGCCCATCCGGCCCTGTCCGCCTTCGGCCCAGCCTTGCATGTTGGTCAGCGACATGCCGACTTCCGGGACCGCCAGGCTGATCGGGCGCAGGCTGCTGTGGAAGGTGACAAGGTCGCTCACCGGCGCCGTTGCGACCAGCGCCTTGAAGCGCGGTGACTGGGCGCCCGCCATCAAGGTGCTCCAGCCGCCGAAGCTCTGTCCCCAAAGCGCCACGCGCCTGTCCGAGACGCCGGGATGCTGCGCGTGGGCGGCGTCGACGATGCGCAGGATGGCGTCCGCGAGACCCAGGCCCGGTTTCGGTACGGGGCGGCTGAATTGCACGTCGGCGAGCGGGTTGTTGATCGTCAGCAGCGGCTGGCGCCGGCCGGGGGAGCGATAGAGCATCAGGGTGCGAACCCCCTGCCTGTCCCTGACAATGGCCGCCACGTCTCCGTTCGCGGAAACCGCCCGCACGTCCGCGTCTTCGGGGGGCGCCGCGGCGCGGCCTTCGGCGCCGTTTGTGCCGACGAGCCGCCCACGCCCCCTGTCATTGGCCAAAAGCAGATTGACCGGTTGCCCGGGGAGAATCCGCAGCGACTGCCAGGGGATCGCCGGCGGGGCGAGGACCCGCGGCTCGCCCCGCGGTGGGAGTCGCACCAGTCCGGACGACGTGCTGATCAGCAGACCCTCGGCGTCCGCCGCCGAGGCCCGGCCGAGCGGCGCGGCGAACCTGGCGGTCAGCTTGACCGCGCCCTTCGCCGTCAGCCGCCACCAGTCGGAGCGAGCGTCGCCCTCCGACCTGGCCAGGACGACAGGGTCGGGGCCAAGCCAGGCCACCTGGCCAGTCGGCGTCCAGGTGTTGCCGCCAGGCACGAGGGCGACGCGCAGTTCGGCGGCGAGCACGGCCGCCGCGCCGGTGGCGTCCAGACGCCAGTACCGATAGGGGGCGTCGAACGCCGGCTCGTCCCGCGCCGCCGCCACCACCCCCTGGCTGTCGGGCGACCAGGCCCAGCTGTTAGGCGCCAGGTCACAGCGCGGGCAGGGGCGGACGGTCTTTCCGGTCTCGAGATCGACAACAACGAGCCGGCGGCGGCGAGGCGGAGAGGACAGGCGGATGACCCCGCCGTCGGCCGCCGCCGTCAGCTCGGCCTCCTGCGCCAAGGCGACCGAGCGGCCGTCCGGCGACAGCAGCATGTCAACGAAACCGCCACGGGCGAGCACGCGGGACTGGCCCGTGCGGTCATCGAACACCGCCAGGCCGTAGTCGGCCGGGCCAGGATTGAGACCGGCGTAGCGCCCGCTGCCGAGCGTGACGCCGGAATAATCGCCACGGCCATTGGCCGCCCAGGCCTCTTGCGTGCGCGCCTGGGTCTGCCATCCCGTGCCCAGCAGGATCGATGGCGCATCGGGCGCTCGGGTGATCACGACGACCTGATGGTCGTCCCGCCAGCGCGCCTGGGCGGCCCAGACCTCCGGATCGGCGGTCAGGCCCGACCAGGTCACCGCCCCGGTCGCCAGGCTCGCCACGCCCATCTCGCGGCGGTGGTCCTTGAGCCGAAAGACCAGCACTTTCGTCCCGTCCGGGGAGAAGGCGCCGAACGTGTCGCCGGCCTTGGCCTCTTGCGTCAGAAAGGCCCGCGGCGTCCCGCCAGCGCGCAGATCGGCCAGGTAGAGCCGGCTGGCGCTTTGGTGATCGAGGAACTCATGGTCGAAGTTGGGCGCGTCGGCGTAGCGCCCATATTGCTCGGCGATCAGCCAACGGCCGTCGGGGGAGAAGGCGACTCTCCCGAAGTCCTGGAGCGACAGCTGGTCGTCGAGGGTGAATGGCCTGGGCGCGGCCTGCGCCGAAGCGGTCAGGGCGCAGGCGAGCGCAAGCCCTGCGAAAAGTCGCATGACGTTGTCCTTGTTCCGAAAAGGGGAGGGCTGAGCCGCCTACCAGGCCTTGGTCAGTTGTAGCGCGACGAGCCGGCCGGTGGGCTCATAGTTGGCCGCGTCGAAGCCGACCCCCTGAGGCGAGTCGTAGAACGGCGGGTCGCGGTCGAAGAGGTTCTGCACGGTCAGCGAAAGGTTCACGCCGCGCAGCGGCCCGTCCTTGGCCGGCGCGGCGTATTGCAGTTGCAGGTCCACGGTCGTCTGACTCGGGAGCCGACGTCCGGCGCTGGTATGGAGATCGCCGGTGTGGTTGAGCGACAGGCTGCTGGTCACGGGACCATGGGTCCAGGCGGCCGAGACGCGGGCGCGAAGATCGGCCGGGTTCTCCGCGATCCCTTCTGCGCCGCCGTGGTGATCTTGCGCGAATAGGACATCAGCCACGACAGATTGCCGTCCAGCACCACCGGATCGCCCCGCACCGACAGTCTGTAGCGGCCTGAGACATCCAGCCCCCGCACCTCGAAGGCGCCGGCGTTGACATAGCGCGCGTCGGCGATCGCCCGGTAGGCCTGGGGCGGGTACGACGCCGCGGCGCCGGAACTGGCGTACCGCAGGTAGGATTGCACGAGCGCCAGGTCCGAGGCGCTGGAGACCGGATTGACGAACTGGCGGAACGGAGCCAGGTCCGAGGCCGTCAGGACCGTCGAGAGGTTGTTGATCGCCGGCTGTCCGATTCGGTTTTCGAACTTGGTGTCGAAGAGCGTGGCGCTGAGCCTGACCGGCCCATGGGCCGGCGCATAGTCCAGGCTTGTGGTCCACGAGCGCGCGGTCTCCGGTTCGAGGTCGGGATTGCCGCCATAGAGCAGAAGGGTCAGGACGCTCGCGCCGCTCGCCGACAGGGTGACGGGCGTGGCGTTGGTGCGCTCGTTCAGCTCGCCCAGCGAGGGCGCGCGGAAGGATCGCCCGAAGGTCGCCTTGGCCGTCCAGGCCGTCAGCGGCGACCAGATGATCCCGAACTTGGGCACGGTGCTCTCGATTCCACCCTCGTAGCGTTCGGTCCGAATGGCCGCCGACAGTTCGAGGCGTTCGAACCCAGGCCGCCGATTGGCCTCGCCGAAGACGGGAGCCCGAACTTCGGCGAACAGCGCGCCAACCGTGCGATCGCCATGGCGCGACTGCGTCGGAACGGGCGCGAGGCCTGAGGCCCAGGACGATCCGACATTCTTGATCCCCTCTCTGGGTGGCCTCGAAACCCTGGGTGATGAAGTCCAAGACGGCCGTCTTGTTGCGCCCCGTCCCGATGAAGGGATTGAGATAGCCGTCGCGGACGGCGCTGTAGGCGGTGGCGGGATCGTCCGGGGCCGTGCCGAGCGCCTCGTTGACGAAGGTTGAATTGAGTACGCCCGACGAGCGGTAGAATCCCAGTTCCTCGGCGTGCAAGGCGTAGGCGTCCAGCCGCCAGGAGGCCGGCAGATCGACCTTGGCGCCCAGGGCCAGGCTGCGGCTCTGCACCTCGCCGGTGGATTTGCTGCCGCCCGTTTCGTTGGCGAACGAATAGGCGATGTAGTGGGCCGAGGAGCCGTTGGGGGACACGAAATACGGATTGGTCGCCGTGACGGTCAACAGCGCCATGGGCGGGTAGCTGTAGGCTGAGAAGCGGCGGTCGCTATAGCGCGCCTCGGCGTTCAGCGTCACGCGGCTGCCGATGTCCTGCGACAGGGCGACATAGACGCTGCCCCGCTCCTGCGTTGGCAGGAGGTCAAGCGTCGCCCGATAGTTGGAGGTGTTCTTGCCGACGATAAAGTCGCCGGGCGTCAGGTTCGTGCCGTCCTGGCCGGCGGGGATCGCGTAGCTGGGCACGAGCGAAAACGTGACGGGATCGATGGTCAGCACCGTGCCCGGTTGGCTGTAGATGACGCTGTGGTCCTGGAACTCCGCGGTCACCAGGGCCGAGCCTGTGCTCCAGGACCGACCGAGCGTCTGGGCGAGTTGATATTGTCCCAGATCGCCGCGGGTGGAGCCGCCAAACCGGGCGCGGGTCTCGATCCCAGCATAGCGGTCACGCATCACGATATTGACCACGCCGCCGACCGCGTCGGAGCCGTAGAGCGCCGAGGCGCCGTCGGTCAGCACCTCGATGCGCGCCACGGCCGAGACCGGGATCATCGAGATATCGGCGAAGTCGCCCATCAGACCGGCCCCGGCCATCCGCCGGCCGTTGATCAGCACCAGGGTGGCGTCCGCGCCAAGGCCCCGCAGATTGACCGCCGTCGACAAGCCACTGTTGGTGTTGGTCGGGTCGGCCCCGGCGAGCGCGACGTCATCGGCGGTCGTGCCGCCGAACGCTTGCGGCAGGCTGGTCAGGGCGTCGGCGACGGTGGCGTAGCCACCCCGGTCGATGTCCTCGCGGCTCAGCACGATGACCGGCGATGGCCCGTCCTTGACGCCGCGGATGTGGCTCCCGACGACCACTTCCTCCAACGCGGTGATCTCCTGGCTATCCGCAGCAACGGCAGGAGCGGGTGGCTCAATGGTCTTCTGCGCTGGCGGAGCAGATGAGGAAGACACGTGCTTTTGGGCCGCCTCAACGCGCCGGAGGCGTAGGGCGAACACGCCAGGGCGGGCCTGCCGTGCTTCCAACCCCGTGCCGGCAAGCAGGCGCTCGAGCGCCTCGCGCACCGTGAACTGGCCGTGGATCGCCGGGGCCATGCGACCCGCGACGAGTTGGCTGGGGAACAGGATGCGCACCCGGCCCTGCTGCGCCAGGGTGAGCAGAGACTGATCGAGCGCGCCGGAGGATAGCGAGATCATGGTGCGCTGTTCGCTGCCGATCACCGGCGCGGACGTTCGCCTGATCAAGCAGAAATATC
>NCDQ01000173.1 GCA_002280275.1 Caulobacter vibrioides
TGTCGAACCAGAGGAACGGAGTAACCTTGGGCATGATCGATCTCCAGGGGGGGGTCTTGGTCAAGGACGAGCGAGCCTAGAGCATCCCGACAGAAGTCCGGAAAATTGATGGCGGAGACGAGGCGGACGGTCCTGTGTTCAAGGCCTTGTCGCTGACGCCAAAAAGATTGCCTAATCCTCCACATTGACGCGCTCGATCTGTCGGTCCGCCCTCGCGCGGCCCATGTCTGAGCCGCTGGCGGACGACGCCGCCGCGCGACGATCGGGATCAAGGGAGCCTGCTATGAAGACGCGTGAACTGGGTGATGGTCTCAAGGTCTCGGCGATTGGCCTGGGCTGCATGGGCATGGGTCAGGTCTATGGCACGGCGCTGGAGAAGGCCGACGCCTTCAAGCTGATGGCGCGCGCGGTCGAGCTGGGCGTGACCTTCTTCGACACCGCCGAGGTCTACGGTCCCTTCGCCAACGAAGAGCTGGTGGGCGAGGGCCTCAAGCCCTTCCGCGACCAGGTGGTGATCGCCACCAAGTTTGGCTGGGACATCGGGCCTGAAGACCTGGGCCAGGGCATGGCGCGGGTGCGCGGCGTCAACAGCCGGCCCGACCATATCCGCAGCGTCGCCGAGGCCTCGCTGAAGCGGCTGGGGATCGAGACGATCGATCTCTTCTACCAGCACCGCGTCGATCCCAGCGTGCCGATCGAGGACGTGGCCGGGACGGTCAAGGACCTGATCGCCGAGGGCAAGGTCAAGCATTTCGGTCTGTCGGAGGCCGGCGCGGCGACGATCCGCAAGGCCCACGCCGTCCAGCCGGTGGCCGCGCTGCAGAGCGAGTATTCGCTGTGGTTCCGCGAGCTGGAGGCCGAGATCCTGCCGACGCTCCGTGAGCTGAAGATCGGTCTGGTGCCCTACAGCCCGCTGGGGCGCGGCTTCTTGGCCGGGGCGGTCAAGGCCGAGACGATGGGCGAGGGTGACTTCCGCAAGGGCCTGCCGCGCTTCCAGGGCGAGGCGCTGGCCAAGAACCTGTCGCTGGTCGAGGCCCTGGCCGCCCTCGCCGCCGATAAGGGCGTCACCCCGGCCCAGCTGGCCCTGGCCTGGATCCTCCACCAGGGTGACGACATCGCGCCAATCCCGGGCACCACCAAGATCCACCGCCTGGAGGAGAACATCGCCGCCGCCTCGGTGGTCTTCACCGCCGACGAACTGGCCCGCATCGCCGCCGCCGTCCCCGAGACCGCGATCGAGGGCGAACGCTACAGCAAGGCCGGCATGGCGATGGTGGGGCGGTAAGGGGGCGTCGTTCGAGGCGTCTTCAGCCGAGAGCCTCATGCGCCAAGACGGAACCGTTTTGACGCGATAACGAGGCTCTAAATCAAAGGCTTAGAGCCTGACGCCGAAACCGGTTTCCACATTCTGCGTCAGGCTCTAGATCAACCCCAGCCGCTTGCCCGTCACCCGGTCCACCGTCCGCTTGGGCAGGATCTCGGTCATCAGCACCTGCATCGGCGAGGGCGAGACGACGTAGCGGACCTTGGGGCTTGGCGCGGTCAGGGCCGTGGCGATGGTCTCGCCGATCCGCTCGGGCGGCAGGCCCGATTTGCCGAGACTCAGCATGAACCCGCGCATCCGCTCCAGCGCCTTGGCGTAGGGGGTGTTGGCGTAGCGGGTCACGTCCACCTGGTCGGCCTTGTCCCAGATGGGCGTGGCCACCGCGCCGGGCGCCACCACCACCACATCGACGCCGAACGGCAAGAGCTCGCGGCGCAGCGACTCCGAGAAGCCTTCCAGCCCGAACTTGGTCGTGCAGTAGGGGCCCATGAACGGGTTGGCGTTGCGGCCGCCGACCGACGAGATATTGACCACCCGCCCCGGCGGGCCCCGGCGCGCCTCGCCCGCCCCCAGCAGCGGCGCGAAGGCCTGGGTGGCGATCAGCACCCCGGTCAGATTGACCTCCAGCTGGTGGCGGAACTCCTCGACCGGCAGATAGAGCAGCGGCCCGGCCACGGCGATCCCGGCGTTGTTGACGAGGCCCGCCAGACTCGCCCCGCCCAGCGCCGCCTCGACCTGCCGCGCGGCGGCACGCACGGCGGCCTCGTCGGCGACATCGAAGACCAGCGGCGTGAAGGCGTCGCCGAATTCGGCCTTCAAGCGCTCGCCATCGGCGACCTTGCGGACGCTGCCAAAGACGTGAAAGCCCTTTCCGATCAGGACCTTGGTCGCCGCATGGCCGATGCCGGTCGAGACGCCGGTGATCACGACGGATTTTGTCTGAGCCATATGCGGTTTCCTCCCCGTTTGCAGAGAGGATGGGCGATCTGAACACTGTTCGCTAGGGGCTTGGCGATGGGCGGTTCCAGGGTCCCTCTCCCATCAAGGGGGAAGGGGGCGAGGCTCGCCGTCGGCTCGCACCTTGGGATAAGGAAACGCGGTTGCGGAACCCCTCATCCCAACGTGCGCGCTCCTGAGCGCGCCTCGAAGGACGCAGGGACGCCCCCTCCGTCACGCGGCTGCGCCGCGCGCCACCTCCCCCGCAAGCGGGGCAGGAGGGTTGCGGTGGCCTCCTCACCCGCATCGCGGGGGAGGTGGCGCGGCGCGAATACGCGACGTGACGGAGGGGGCGCTTCTGAGCCTGTAACGGGTCGAAACCCGCCCTCACGCCATCTCCCGATGGAAGAGGGAACTTACCCCGCCACCAGCCCCCGCATCCCGTCCCAGCCGACATTCATCAGCGCATCGACAAAGCCCATATAGGGCGTGAACGGTTCGGTTCCTTGCGGGTATTCGACCATTCGGAACGGCTGGAACCGCGCGGGGAAGCCGGCGGCCTGGAAGACGCCGTCTTCTTCCATGTAGTCGGCCGAGCCCATCGGCGAGACGTAGGCGTCGGCCTCGACCGCGCGGCAGATGGCCAGCAGGTGCTCGGAGCGCGCGCCGGGGGCCTGGAGGTCGGCGGCGCGGACGAACGCCGGCGTGATCCCCAACTGCGCCGCTGCGGCTTGCGTCAGGCCGCAGGTCAGGTCGGCCAGGCCCCCGTCGCGTTCGCGGGCCAGCTGCTCGCCGATAAAGGCCCAGCCTTCGGCGAAGAACGGCCGCTTGCCATAGGCGTGGCGGATGGCGGCCAGGTGCTTGTCGCGCCAGGGCTGGCTGTCGTCGATCTGGATGGCGTGGATCGGCGTGTCGCGGTCGTGCTTTTTCACCGGCACGGTCAGCATCAGCTCGCCCTGGGCGGTCAGGATGCGGTTGCGCGACTGCCAGGAGCGGCGGGCGAACTGCACATCGTCCAGGAACACGAACACCGAGGCGGCCGCCATCAGCTGGAAATAGCCCAGGTAGGGCAGATAGGTCGGCTGCATGATCACCGCCGTCCGGGGAGGCGATGCGGCGGTCATCCGGCTTTGGCGGCGGCGAGCGCGGCGACGTCTCGGGCGCGGGCCAGGGCGGCGTTGACCTCGGCCAGCTTGGCGGCCTTGGCGTAGGGCTCCCAGGCGCCGGGGATGAAGCGGTCGCCGAAACGCTCGGTCAGCTTGCCGCGCAGAGCCTTTAGGCCTTCGATGGCCTCCAGCGAATGATAGATCCAGCGCGGCTGGGCATCGGCGTAGACCATCGGGCCCAGGCTCAGGGCGCCGAAGCCCGACAAGAGGGTGCGCAGCTCGCCGGGCAGGGTCTTGGGATCGGCCTCGCGCACGCACTCGGCCACCACCAGCTTGGCGCCGCCGCTCTCATAGAGATAGGCCCGGAACGTCGCGCCCTGGGCGGTGAAGTTCTGGACATAGACCGGGCAGGGGCCGTCGAACGCCTCGACCTCGAAGACGTAGGTGAAGAAGCTCTTCTTCACGAGCGCGGGCGTGGTCAGGCCCATCGGCTTGAACAACGGCGTCGGGTTGGCGGCCCAGACGATGGTCTCGTCCGGCGCCGTCTCGGCCAGCAGCTGGCGCGGCGGGACCAGGCAGTTCAGCTCGACCTTGACGCCCAGCTGGGTCAGGGCCGCGTGCAGCCCGTCGAACAGCTTGGCGAAGCCGCCCGCCGGCAGGCTGGCCACCAGGTTGGCGGTGCGGCCCGAAAGCCCGCGCGGGATGGCGTAAAGCTCGTCCGTCCACGCATCGCTGGCCTTGGCGTGGGCCAGGGCGGTCAGGTCGGCGGCGGCCGGGTACACCCGGTTGATGGCCATCGGGATCACCGCGTCGCCGTGCACCAGCGACGGGTCGGCGCCGAGGTGCCAGCGGACATAGTCCTCCAGCGTGGCGGCGATCTCAGGCGGATAGGCGGCCAGACGCGCGGCCAGGCTGTCGTCGGCGGGCGCCTTGACCCTGTAGGCCGGGCAGTCGACCGCCGGCCCGCCGAAGTCCCAGGTGAAGACGCGGCGGCCGTCGAAGTCGGCGCTCATCGAGCCGAAGCGATTGTCAAAGGTCTCAAACCGCGCGCCGTGGGCGCTCAGCGTCTGGACGATCGGATCGGTCTCGCCGCCGAAATAGACGCAGCCGTCGCGCATCTCGCGGCCGTGGATCAGCTTGGGCCGAGCGACGCCGCCCAGCGCCTCGAAGCGTTCCTGCAGGGTAATGTCGCGCCAGCCCAGACGGTGGGCCTCGAAGGCGGCGAGAACGCCCGTCAGGCCGCCGCCGATGATGCGGATGCGTTGGGAGCCGCTCACGCCGTCGCGCCCCAGACCACGAGATCGCTGTTGGGCGAGACCAGCACGCCGTTCTGGACGTTGTCGAACGACACCTTCAGGGCGGTGGGTTTGACAAGGCCCAGTTCGTCGACCAGCCGGCGCACCAGACCGTCCTCGGTGTAGAACAGGTTGAACAGCCCGGACTCGCCGGTCTCGGGCGTGGCCAGCCGCCAGCCGTTGGGCTCTTCCTCAACGCCCTTGCCGCATCGGAAGTCGTCGATCAGGCGCGTGCGGACAAAGACCTCGGCGCCGGGCGCGAGCCGCGCTCGCGCGGCGGTCAGCACCGCGCTCGCCTGGGCATTGTTCAGGTAGCAGAGGAGGTTGGGGATCAGCAGCACGTCGATCGGCGCGTCGCCCAGGTCAGGCAGGCCCTTGGAGAGATCGGCCTCGATCAGGGTGACGGCCTCGCCCAGATTCCAGCGGCAATCGGCCAGGGCGGCGGCCGAATAGTCGACATTGGTCAGGTCCCAGCCATAGGCGGCGTAGAGCGACAGGTTGTTGCCCGTGCCGCCGCCCAGCTCGACCACGCGGCCGGCTTTCTGGTGCAGGCCACGCTTGAAGAAGTGCCGGGCGATGAACTCGTCCGGATATTTCAGACCGCGGATGTCGGGCAGGGCGCGCATGGTGTCCCGGAGAATCGGGCCGAAGCAGCGAACAACTTGTTAACGATGATGGCGGAAGCGCGGGCGGGTTG
>NCDQ01000655.1 GCA_002280275.1 Caulobacter vibrioides
ACGCAGGCGTGACTGTGCGATGCTGGCAAAGAAAAAGGCTGTTTTGCCGTCAGGTGTTGATCGGCTTGCGGCGGCCGCCCTCGCCCTTCGACAAGCTCAGGGTGAGGACGACTGTCACCCTCGGTGCGCACAAAATCCTCTTCCTGAGCTTGTCGAAGGACGAGGATTTCCATCCGCGCGAGCGCCCACACTCGACGCGAAGACAGCCAAGAAAAAGGCCCCGGTGTTTCCACCGGGGCCTCGTTCATTTCCGAATGTCGGACGCTTAGTCTTCCGACGAAGCCGAAGCCTTCGGGCCGCCAGCGCGTTCGGCGATACGGGCCGACTTACCGCGACGGTCGCGCAGGTAGTACAGCTTGGCGCGACGGACGACGCCGCGACGCTTGACTTCGATGCTTTCGATGCTCGGCGACAGCAGCGGGAACAGACGCTCCACGCCTTCGCCGAACGAAATCTTACGGACCGTGAAGCTCTCGTGGACGCCCGTGCCGGCGCGGGCGATGCAGACGCCTTCGTAGGCCTGAACGCGTTCGCGCTCGCCTTCCTTGATCTTCACGTTGACGCGCAGGGTGTCGCCGGGACGGAAGTCCGGGATCGCGCGGGCGGCCAGCAGACGGGCCGATTCTTCTTGCTCGAGCTGAGCGATGATGTTCGCAGCCATGGTCACTACTCCTTGGGCTTACCCGGTTTCGGGTCGCCTTTTGCCTGTTGATTGGCGAGGTGGGCTTCCCAGAGATCCGGGCGCCGCTCGCGGGTCGTTTCTTCACGCATACGCTTGCGCCATTGGTCGATCTTCTTGTGATCGCCCGACAGCAGCACCTCGGGGATGTCGAGCCCTTCGAACGTCCGCGGTCGCGTGTACTGCGGATGCTCGAGGAGGCCGTCCTCGAAGCTTTCTTCCAGCGTGCTCTCGATGTTCCCCAGAACCCCCGGGGCAAGTCGAACGCACGCCTCGATCACGACCATCGCCGCCGCTTCGCCACCGGCGAGCACGGCGTCTCCGACCGAGACCTCCTCGAACCCTCGGGCGTCGAGCACCCGCTGATCCACCCCCTCGAAGCGGCCGCACAGCACCACGATGCCCGGCGCCTTGGACCACTCCCGAACACGCGCCTGGGTCAGGGGCCGACCCCGGGCGCTCATGTACAAAAGCGGCCGCCCATCGGCCTCCAGGCTGTCC
>NCDQ01000174.1 GCA_002280275.1 Caulobacter vibrioides
GGCATCCTGGTCGGCGCGGCGGGTGGCGCGGGCGCCGTTGGCGGTCATCACCTCGCGGTGGCGCTGGATCTGCCGCCACAGGACGTCGAGCCCTTGGCCGGTCAGCCCCGAGGCTATCAGCACCGGCGGCGTCCAGTCCGGATGTGCGGGGGTGAGGATATGCAGGGCGTTGCGGTAGTCGCGGGCCGAGCGCTCGGCCTTGGCGGGATCGGCGTCGGCCTTGTTGATGACCAGCAGGTCGGCCAGCTCGATCAGGCCCTTCTTGATGCCCTGCAGCTCATCGCCGCCGCCGGGAATGAGAACGGCCAGGAAGATGTCGACCATGTCGGCGACCACCGTCTCGGACTGGCCCACCCCCACGGTCTCGATGATCACTACGTCGAAGCCGGCGGCCTCGCACAGCAGCATGGCCTCGCGGGTCTTGCGCGCCACCCCGCCCAGGGCGCCGCCGGAGGGAGAGGGGCGGATGAAGGCGTTCGGCTGGACGCTGAGCTGCTCCATCCGCGTCTTGTCGCCCAGGATCGAACCGCCATGGCGGCCCGAGGAGGGATCGACGGCCAGCACCGCCACCTTGTGACCGGCCTCGACGAGATTGCAGCCGAACCGCTCGATCGTCGTCGACTTGCCCGCGCCCGGCACGCCGGTGATCCCGATGCGCTGCGCTTGACCCGTCAGCGGCATCAGCTGCGACAGCAACGTGCGCGCGGCGGCCTGATGGTCGGCGCGGCGGCTTTCGACCAGGGTGATGGCGCGGGCCAGGGCCGCGCGGTCGCCGGCGACCAGGCGTTGTTGCAGGGTGTTGATGTCGAGCGCGGGAGTCACATCCCCCGATTAGAGGACGACAGCGGTCCCGGAAACCGAAACCATCATCATCGAGCCCTGCGGGCCGACGGTGTTGTAGTCGAGGTCGACGGCCAAGATGGCGTTCGCCCCCAGCTTCTCCGCCTCTTTGACGAGGTTCTTCATCGCGTCCTCGCGGGCGCGGGCCAGGACACGCTCATACGACTTGGAATGACCGCCGATGAAGTCGCGGATCGCCGCCAGGAGGTCCAGCACGACATTGGCGCCCAGGATCGACTGGGCGTAGATCGCGCCCTTGTACTCCTGGACAGGGCGGCCTTCGATAAAGGGCGTCGTGGTGATCAGCATCCGAGAATCCTGGCGGACTATAGCGTTAACTTAGGCGCAAACCTCGTGTTTCGCGAGGGGCTCCCTCCGCGCGCGAGACTTTTGATCACACTGTTCGCTCAATGCGGGAATCTCGTCCGCCAGCCCTTCCTGCGAGGGCGGGCTTAAGGCAGATTGGCCGCGTTTACCGTGTCCCGGAGCCCCTGCGTGATCTTCGCGAAATCGCATATCGAGCTGCACAACATCCGCAACAATGTCGAGCGGGTGAAGAAGCTCTCCGACAACGTCGTCGGCGTGGGGCCGCTGGGCGTGGGTCTGGACGGCCTTTTGACCTGGATTCCGGGCGCGGGCGAGCTCTACAGCCTGGGCGCGGGCAGCCTGATCGTGCTGGATGCGATCCGGGCGCGCGCTGCGCCGATGATCATCATCCAGATCTGCGCGATTATCCTGATCGACACGGTCGCCGGCTCGATCCCGGTCGCGGGCAAGGTCGCGGACGTGCTGTTCACCGGACACAAGTGGTCTGCCGACATGTTGACCAAACACATGGACGACACGATCTATTTCGAAGGGACCCGCAAGGAGGTCCAGGCGACGCAAGAATATCGCGACCTTCTGGCCCGCATTCAGGCGGGAAAGGAGAAGCGACGGGTGGTCTTCCTGGGCTAGAGCGAGGCTCTGACGGCAACGACAACAGGGACGGAGCGTTGAGCCAAGCATGACCGACGACATCTCCGTCTCCGCCGACTATTCCGACCGTCATGCGGATCGCCGCGCCAAGGCCCACCGCGCTTGGCGCTCGGCCGAAACCATCAAGGGTCTGTCTGATCGCCTGATCGGTCTTGGACCGTTTGGTTTGGGTCTCGACGGCGTGCTGTCTTGGGTCCCCGGCGTAGGTCCGCTGTACAGTGTCGGCGCGGGCGCCTTGCTGGTCTTCAACGCCATCAGCGCCGGGGCGTCGTTGTCCACCGTCGCGCGGATGCTGGCCTATGTCCTGGCCGACACCGCGACCGACGCGGTGCCCTTCGCCGGCTCGGTCGTCGACATGCTGTTCCCGGGCCACCTGATGGCGGCCAAGGCGCTGCAGAAGGACATCGAGGCCCGTCACGGCCTGCCCGACGATATCGCCCTGGAGCGCTCAAAGAAGAAGCGGGGGCTGTTCCGCAAGAAGGGCGGTTAGAGAACAAGCCGCGTCTTTGGCGCGAGCTTTTGCGGAAGTCGGCTTTGACGGCCGTAGGCGATCCACCAGACGCCAAGACCCGTCGCAAGTCCGATCGCAGCGCACAGAGGGTAAGCGACAGGATGGGTCTGAAACAGCCCATCACGAAAGGCGTAGGCGGAGACGGTGAGCCCGGTCAGAACGCCGACTAAAGCCGCAGTCCAGGCAAAGTGCCGCTCCAGGCTGTCCAGAATACTCCAGGCGACGGCTGCTCCCAGGACAAAGGGCCAGCCTAGAATGACACCGAAGGTAACGCCGAGGAGGGGGAAGCCGGGACCCATCTCCTGGCGCCCGATGGAAGGGGCCAAACGATAGTAAGCCTCTCCCAGCGAGAGCCCTGGGAGCACAAAGGCGAACACCAATGCCAGGACGACGCGGAGACGGGTTGTTCGTTTCAACGATCTCGGCATGTGAACCTCTGGCGTCGCCACCAGAGGTTACATTGACGCTCGCGGTCGGCAAGTGGCTCAGGCGACCGCCTGCGTGTAGCCCAGTTGCCGGTTCAGCTGGTCCAGCAGCTCAATGGCCGCCTCGGCGATGACCGTCCCGGGCGGGAAGATCGCCGCCGCGCCGGCGTCGCGTAGGGCCTGGAAGTCCTGGGGCGGAATGACCCCGCCCACGACCATCAGGATGTCGTCGCGGCCCTGCTTGGCGAGCTCGGCCTTCAGCTCCGGCGCCAGGGTCAGGTGACCCGCCGCGAGTGAGCTGGCGCCCACCACGTGGACGTCGTTCTCCACCGCCTGGCGGGCGGCCTCGGCCGGGGTCTGGAACAGCGGCCCGATGTCGACGTCGAAGCCGAGGTCGGCGAAAGCCGTGGCGATCACCTTCTGGCCGCGATCGTGACCGTCCTGGCCCATCTTGGCGATCAGGATGCGCGGACGACGGCCGTCGGCCTGTTCGAACGCCTCGACCATGGCCTTGGCGCGGGCCGTCGTCGGATCGTTGCCGGCCTCCTTCATATAGACCCCCTGGATCGACTTGATCTCGGCGCGGTGACGGCCGAACACCTTCTCCAGGGCATAGCTGATCTCGCCCACGGTGGCCTTGGCGCGGGCGGCGTCGACGGCCAGGGCCAGCAGGTTGCCGTTCGCTCGCGCCCCGTCCTCCAGCGCTTTCAGGGCGGCTTCGGTGGCGGCCGGATCGCGTTCGGCCTTCAGGCGGGCCAGCTTCTCCAGCTGTGCGGCGCGCACGGCGCTGTTATCGACCTTCAGCACCGGAATGTCGTCGGCGACCTCCGGCTTGTAGCGATTGACGCCGACCACGCTCTGCTTGCCGCTGTCGATGCGAGCCTGGGTGCGGGCGGCGGCTTCCTCGATACGGAGCTTGGGCAGGCCCTGCTCGATGGCCTTGGCCATGCCGCCCAGCGCCTCGACTTCCTCGATGTGGGCGAGCGCCTTCTGGGCCAGTTCGTAGGTCAGGCGCTCGACATAGTAGCTGCCGCCCCACGGATCGGCGACGCGGGTCGTGCCGCTCTCCATCTGCAGGAACAGCTGGGTGTTGCGGCTGATCCGCGCCGAGAAGTCGGTCGGCAGGGCCAGGGCCTCGTCCAGGCTGTTGGTGTGCAGGCTCTGGGTCTGGCCGTTCACGGCGGCCATGGCCTCGACGCAGGTGCGGGCGACGTTGTTGAACACGTCCTGCGCCGCCAGCGACCAGCCCGAGGTCTGGCTGTGGGTGCGCAGTGACAGCGAGCGGTCGTCCTTGGGATCGAACTCGCGCTTCATCAGACGGGCCCACAGCAAGCGCGCGGCGCGCATCTTGGCCACTTCCATGAAGTAGTTCATGCCGATGGCCCAGAAGAACGACAGGCGCGGCGCGAAGGCGTCGATGCTCATGCCCGCCGCGACGCCGGCGCGGGCGTACTCGACGCCGTCGGCCAGGGTGTAGGCCAGCTCCAGGTCGGCCGTCGCCCCGGCCTCCTGCATGTGATAGCCGCTGATCGAGATCGAGTTGAACTTCGGCATATTGCTCGAAGTGTATGAAAAGATGTCGGAAATGATCCGCATCGAGGGCGCGGGCGGATAGATGTAGGTGTTCCGCACCATGAACTCTTTGAGGATGTCGTTCTGGATCGTCCCCGAGAGCTTGTCGGGGGAAACGCCCTGTTCCTCGGCCGCGACGATGTAGAGCGCCAGGATCGGCAGCACAGCGCCGTTCATGGTCATCGACACGCTCATCTTGTCGAGCGGGATGCCGGAAAACAGCGTGCGCATGTCCAGGATCGAGTCGATGGCGACGCCCGCCATGCCGACGTCGCCCTTCACCCGCTCGTGGTCGCTGTCATAGCCGCGGTGCGTGGCCAGATCGAAGGCCACCGACAGGCCCATCTGACCGGCCGCCAGGTTGCGCCGGTAGAAGGCGTTGGAGTCTTCGGCCGTCGAGAAGCCGGCGTACTGACGCACCGTCCACGGATTGGTCACGTACATGGTCGGGTAGGGGCCGCGCACGAACGGCGCCACGCCCGGGAACCCGCCGGTGAAGTCGAGGCCCTCGACGTCCGCAGCGTCGAAGGCCGGGGCCACGGCGACGCCCTCGGGCGTGTTCCAGGCCTCGCCCTTCGGCGCGGCCGGGGCGGCGACTTCGGCGAAATCGATCTTGGTGAAGTCGGGGAACGTGCTCATGAGCTCAGGCTCCCTCGAAGGCGGCGGCGAAGCGCACCGGCGTCAGCGCCGGGCAGTGGCTGTCGGGGCCTGGCAGGCGGACGTCGGGGCCTTGGACGGCGAAGGCGGACGGGTCGGGCGTCTCGACTTCCGGCGGCTTGTCGTCGGCGTTGGGGAAGACGGTGACGCCGAGGATCTTGCGGCTCTTGTCGGCGTAGGCCGCCTCCTGCGCCGAGCGGCTCTTGGCGACGGCGTCGGCGACGAGACCGGTTTCCAGGGCCTTGATGACCCCGCCGGCGGCTTCGATGGCCTGGAACGACGCCCAGGCCGCGCGGGCCAGCTGGTCGGTCAGGCTGTCGAGGTACCAGGCGCCGCCGGCCGGATCGGCGACGCGGCCCAGGTGGCGGGCGAAGGCGGTGGGCAGGCCGATCGCGTCGGTAAAGGCGTCCAGCACGATGGCGTCCGCGCCCCCGACCGCGCCGGCGAACCCGGCCGAGGTCAGGCGCAAGAGGTTGGTCCAGGCGTCGGCCTTGGCCAGCATCCGCCGCGACGAACGGGCCTCGATGGTCGGGGCGACGGTGACGCCGCACGACTCGGTCAGCCGCGCCCAGATGGCCTTGGCCGCGCGCACCTTCGCGACGCCGGTGAAGTATTCGCCGTCCAGGCTGACGCCCAGGACGATGCGGCCGAACGCCTCTTCGATCGTCAGGCCCGAGCGGACCAGGGCCTTGGCGTAGGTAAGAGCGCTGGCCGTCATCAGGGCCAGTTCCTCGACGTTCGAACCACCGGCCTCGTGCGCGGCGCGGCCCGTGGCCAGGAACAGACTGGCCTTGGCGTAGGTGCTCGACAGCCGGCTGGCCACCGTCGCGGCGTTGAAAACATGGCTTTCGATCGGGCCGGGGCTGGCGCCGGTCTGGGCGAAGGCGGTTAGCGGATCCAGGTGCAAGGCGAGGGGGGCGTTCGGCGCGGCCTTGGCCAGCGCACCCAGCCAGTCGGCGGCCTTGGGGCCCAAAAAGCCTGCATCGAGGGCGACGGGGGCGAGGTCCAGCAAGACGCCCGACAGCGCCTTGCCAAGGTCATCGGCCGAGCCGACCGCGACGCCGTTCGCGCCGGTCGGATCGATCTGCAGCAGCACCGAGGCCGCCCCGCCTTCGAGGTCGGTCAGCACGTCCTTGGCCGCCCGCGTGGGATCGGGATGGGCTGAGCGCATCCGTAGATCCCAGGGGCGATGCGTGTCCCGCGCGCGCAGGTCGCGCGCCACGGCCACGCCGTCTTCCGCCGTATAGAGGGGCTGTATGGTCAGACCGTCCGGCGTCTTGACGGTGAGCGCGTCTTCGAAGCTTTGACCCTTCAGGGTCTTCTCGACCAGGGCCAGCCAGCGCGCGCGGGTCGCTGCGTCGCCTTGGGCGCCGAAGTCCTCGGCCAGGGGCGTCATCGCCTCGGTCAAAGCGTCTCTCTCCTGCACTGCAGCATTCTTGTATTTTTGATCGTGATGCGCCCCTGCCGCTAGGGCCGTCAAGCCTTGCGTCCAGGCCAAACAGTTGTTTAAGCTGATCGCTGATCAGATATTCGGCGTCTCAAGCCGACCTCCAAAAGGGAGCTTCTCCATGGCCCTGCCGCCGATCCTGCGCGACCGCCTGCGCCTTCCGGTCATCGCCTCGCCGCTGTTCATCATCAGCAACCCGGATCTGGTGATCGCCCAGTGCAAGGCGGGCATCGTCGGGTCGTTCCCGTCGCTGAACGCCCGCCCGCTGTCGCAGCTCGACGAATGGCTGGCCCGGATCACCGAGGAGCTGGCGGCCTGGGACAAGGCCAACCCCGACATGCCGTCGGCGCCGTTCGCGGTGAACCAGATCGTCCACAAGACGAACAACCGCCTCGAAGACGACATCGCCATGTGCGTGAAGTACAAGGTCCCGCTGGTCATCACCTCGCTGGGCGCTCGCGAGGACGTCAATCAGGCGATCCACTCGTATGGCGGCATCACCCTGCATGACGTCATCACCGACCGCTTCGCCCGCAAGGCGATCGAAAAGGGCGCCGATGGCCTGATCCCGGTCGCCGCCGGCGCCGGCGGTCACGCCGGCACGCTGTCGCCGTTCGCCCTGATCCAGGAAATCCGCCAGTGGTTCGACGGTCCGGTGGCCTTGTCGGGCTCGATCGCCTCGGGCCGCTCGATCCTGGCGGCGCAGGCCATGGGCGCGGACCTGGCCTATGTCGGCTCGGCCTTCATCGCCACGAAGGAAGCGAACGCGGTCGAGGGCTACAAGCAGATGATCGTCGACAGCAAGGCCGACGACATCCTGTATTCGAACCTCTTCACCGGCGTGCACGGCAACTATCTGCGCCCCTCGGTCATTAACGCCGGCCTCGACCCCGACAACCTGCCGGAAAGCGATCCGTCGAAGATGAACTTCGGCTCGGGCGGCAACCAGGAGGCCAAGGCCTGGCGCGACATCTGGGGTTGCGGCCAGGGCATCGGCGCGATCGACAACGTGCTGACCGCCGGCGAACTCGTCGCCAAGTTCGCGGCCGAGTATGAGCAAGCCAAGGCCGAACTGGCCGCCAAGACGGCGTTTACCGCCGGAAAACACTTGGCTTTCGCCGCCGAATAGGCGGGTGGGTCACGGGGACGGAACAGCTTCCGTCCCCGCCCTTCGCGGCGGCCCGATGCTGGGAGCGGATTTCAACCCCGCTCGGAGCCGCCCATGTTCGACGATGTCACGCCCCGCCTTGGCCTGCCCTATGTGGTCGCCGCCCAGGCCCAGAAGCACATCCCCATCAATGAGAGCCTCGCCCGGCTGGACGCCTTGGTCCAACTAGCGGTGGAAAGCCGCGCGCTCGCGGCCCAGCCCGTCAGCCCGCTTGGGGGCGGCGTCTGGATCCTGCCCGCCGGGGCCTTCGGCGCGGCGTGGGCGGGTCAGTCCGCCGGGACCCTGATGCGGTTCGAGGCCGGCGCCTGGGAGCCGCTGATCCCTGGCGAAGGCGTCCTGGCCTGGGTCAAGGACGAGAACCAAGTTGTCGCCTTCGACGGGACGGCCTGGACGCCGCTGTCGGCGACGTTCCGAAGCCTCACCGCCGCCGCCTCGCCGGGTCTCGCCAACACCCGACTGGAGATTCTTGAGCAGGAGGTGACGCTCTCGGGCGCCTCGACAGCGACCACCATCGTCATCCCCAGCAACTGCGGCGTCGCGGGTGAGGCCAGCAAGTTCGGCGGCGCGCTGGGCGTGGCCAAGAACGCCAGCAATGTCGGGGTCTTGGGGCCGACGGCCTATTACGCCGACACGCCTGTGGTGCTGACGGCGGTGGGCGGGAACTTCGTCGGCGGCAAGGTGCGGGTGGCCATCCATGTCCTGCGCTTCGACGCGCCGGCCTCTGTCTGAACCCTCCCCCTTGATGGGGGAGGGCAGGGTGGGGGTGATCTACGGCCTTTGTGGCTGACCGGCCGCATCACCCCCATCCCCGACCCTTCCCCCATCAAGGGGGAAGGGAGATTGACCTGATCCTCTTCAGCCGCTAAACGCCGCCCACCTTTGGGGAGTAGCCGCCCGCGTCTATCAGCGGGCCCCGCCGTCAACACACTTGGTCTTCTGGATCATGGCGCGGGGAAGGGAAGCGGACTTGCAGCTTCCTTGGCGAGACCAATGGCGCCGATCGTCATCCGGGCCGGGTGGGGTATCGACGCTATTGGCATGCGCCCGGCCCGAGGACTGTTTTCATGGAAAGCCTGCTCGTCTCGACCCTGGTCGTGGCCATCGCCGAGATCGGCGACAAGACCCAACTCCTGGCCATCATCCTGGCCACGCGGTTCAAGAAGCCGATCCCAATCATCATGGGCATCCTGGTGGCGACGCTCGCCAACCACGCCCTCGCGGCGACCGCCGGCTACTGGGTCGCCGACTTTCTGAGCGGCGCCTGGTTCCGATGGGCGATCGCCGTCTCATTCATCGCTATGGCCGCCTGGGCGCTGATCCCGGACAAGGCCGACGACGAAGAGGGCGACGCGGCCGGGCGCTATGGCGTCTTTCTGACCACCACCATCGCCTTCTTCCTGGTCGAGATGGGCGACAAGACCCAGATCGCCACCGTGGCCCTGGGCGCCAAGTTCCAATCGATCGCCTGGGTCGCCGCCGGCACCACCTTCGGCATGATGCTGGCTAACGTCCCAGCCGTATATCTCGGCGAGGCGGCGACCAAGGTCGTGCCGCTGAAGTATGTGCGGATCGGCGCGGCGGTGATCTTCCTGTTGCTGGGGGTGTGGCAGGCGGCGGAATTGCTCGGGGTCTTGAAGTAAGCCGCCAAAGCGCGTCATCCCGGCCGTAGCGCGGAGCGCGCAGAGACGGGACCCAGGGGCGGCGCGCTCGGCGCTTCGTCACCCCTGGGTCCCGGATAGCCTCTGCGAGGCTTCCGGGATGACACGGGTGGTGGAGGCGCTATGACGGGGGTGCGAAGGGAGCGCCGCCACCTCATGACCGCCACCGACCAAACCGCTCGCGGCTGGGAGTTCTGGATCGACCGAGGCGGCACCTTCACCGACATCGTCGCGCGTCGGCCCGATGGTTCGCTGGTGACCCACAAGCTGCTGTCGGAAAATCCTGAGCACTACGCCGATGCGGCCGTGGCGGGCGTTCGGGCGCTGTTGCCGCAAGGCGCCGTGATCGACGCGGTGAAGATGGGCACCACGGTCGCCACCAATGCGCTCCTGGAGCGCAAGGGCGAGCCGACGGTCCTGGCTATTACGAAAGGTCACGCCGACGCCCTGCGGATCGGCTACCAGGCGCGGCCCAAGCTGTTCGAGCGTCACATCGTCAAGCCCGAGGCGCTGTATGACCGCGTCGTCGAGATCGACGAGCGGGTGAGCGTCGAGGGGCAGGTGCTCCGTCCGTTGGACGAAGTCGCCGCGCGGCGAGGCCTGCAAGCCGCCCACGACGCCGGCTTCCGAGCCGTGGCGATCGTGCTGCTGCACGGCTTCCGATTCACCGATCACGAGGCGCGGGTCGCGGCGATCGCCCGCGAGATCGGCTTTTCCCAGGTCTCCGTCAGCCATGAAGTCAGTCCACTGATGAAGCTGGTCGGGCGGGGCGACACGACGGTGGTCGACGCCTATCTGTCGCCGATCCTGCGGCGCTACGTCGACCAGGTCGCGGGCGCTCTGGGCCATGACACGCGACTGCTATTCATGCAGTCGAACGGCGGCCTGACCGACGCCCGCGCTTTCCGGGGCAAGGACGCCATTCTCTCAGGGCCGGCGGGCGGCGTCGTCGGCATGGCGCGGACGGCGGCTGAGGCCGGGTTTGACCGGGTGATCGGCTTCGACATGGGCGGCACCTCGACCGACGTCTGCCACTACGCGGGCCAGTACGAGCGGGCTTTCGAGACCGTGGTGGCGGGCGTGCGGATGCGCGCGCCGATGATGAACATCCATACCGTGGCGGCGGGCGGCGGCTCGATCTGCAGCTTCGACGGCGCGCGGCTGCGGGTGGGACCGGCCTCGGCCGGCGCGGTGCCGGGTCCGGCGGCCTATCGCCGGGGCGGGCCGCTGACCGTCACCGACTGCAACGTCATGCTGGGCAAGCTGCGGCCCGAGTTCTTTCCCAAGGTGTTTGGCCCGAGCGCCGACCAGCCGCTCGACGTGGAGGCCGTCACGCGCGGCTTCGAGGCGATGGCGGCGCAGATCGCCGCCGCGACTGGCCGCGCGATGACCCCGCAGGAGGTCGCCGAGGGCTTTGTGACCATCGCCGTCGAGAACATGGCCAAGGCCGTGCGGCAGATCTCGATCCAGCGCGGCTATGACGTGACCCGCTATGTCTTGGCCTGCTTTGGCGGTGCGGGCGGGCAGCACGCGTGTCTGGTGGCCGACGCCCTGGGCATGACCAAGGTCATGATCCACCCCTTCGCCGGCGTGCTGTCGGCCTACGGCATGGGCCTGGCCGACCTGCGTCTGATCCGCGAGGAGACGGTCGAGCGGCCGCTGGACCAGGCCGATGATCTGGCCGAACGCGCGCGGCGCCTCGCCGCCGAGGCGGAAGCCGCGCTGCGTGCACAGAACGTTCCGATGGCCGCGCTGGAGACGGTGGCGAGCCTGCGGGTCAAGTATGCCGGCACGGACACGCCGCTGGTCGTCCCCCTGGACGATCGTGTCCGAGAGACCTTCGAGGACCTGCACCAGCGTCGCTTTGGCTTTACTTCGCCGACGACGTCGCTGGTCGTCGAGACCCTGTCGGTTGAGGCGATCGGCCACGCGGATGCGGGCGAGCGCCCGAGCTTCGGCGCCACCACTGCGGAGGGCGCACCGACGCCGCTCGCCACCGTCGAGGCGCGGATGGCGGGCGAGGTCCGTGTCACGCCGGTGTTCGACCGGGAAGCGCTGGCGGTCGGCGCCGAGATCCCAGGGCCTGCGATCATCCGCGAAGCCACGGGCACCACCGTGGTCGAGCCCGGCTGGCGGGCGCGCGTCGATGCTCAGCTGAACCTCGTCCTTGAGCGGACCATCGCCCTGCCGAGCCGAAAGGCCATCGGCACGGACGCCGATCCGGTGATGCTGGAGGTGTTCAACAACCTCTTCATGGCCGTGGCCGAGGAGATGGGGTTTGCGCTGCAGAACACCGCCTATTCGGTGAACATCAAGGAGCGCCTCGACTTCTCGTGCGCGTTGTTCGATCGCGACGGAAACCTGATCGCCAACGCCCCGCATATGCCCGTGCACCTGGGGTCGATGGGCGACAGCGTGCGGGCGATCCGTGAGGCGCGGCGGGACGACGGGCGCGGCATGCAGCCGGGCGACGTCTATATGCTGAACGCGCCCTACAACGGCGGCACGCACCTTCCGGATGTAACCGTGGTCATGCCGGTGTTTGACGCGGAGGGCGCGCTTCGCTTCTACGTCGCCGCGCGCGGTCACCAGGGCGACATCGGCGGGATCACGCCGGGGTCCATGCCGCCCAGCAGCCGGACGGTCGAAGAGGAGGGGGTTCTGATCGAGAACTTCCTGCTGGTCGAAGCCGGCCGCTTCCGCGAGGCCGAGACCCGGGCGCTGCTGGCCTCAGGCCGTTGGCCGGCCCGCAATCCCGACCAGAACATCGGCGACCTCAAGGCCCAGATCGCGGCCTGCGCGCGGGGCGCCGAGGCTCTGACGGGGATGGTCGCCGAGTTCGGGCTGGACGTTGTTGAGGCCTATATGGCCCACGTTCAGGATAACGCCGAAGAAGCCGTCCGCCGCGTGCTGGCGACGATGCAGAGCGGGTCGTTCGCCTATGAGCTGGACGACGGCTCGGTGGTGAAGGTCGCGATCACGGTCGACCAAGCCGCCTGCACCGCGCGTGTGGACTTCACCGGCACCAGCGATCAGGTTCCGACCAATTTCAACGCCCCGGCCTCGATCTGCCGGGCGGCGGCGCTG
>NCDQ01000175.1 GCA_002280275.1 Caulobacter vibrioides
ATTGCGCAGGGCGCGGCGGATGCGCCGGTCCTCATCGCCGTACCAGATGGCCAGGCTGCCCAGGAACGTCACCGCCGAGCCGGCGATGGCCACGAACAGCAAAAGACGCGCGAGTTCGCTCATAGTCTCTCAAGGCTAAAGAGAGTCGCGACGAGGGGACAGGCGGCCTACCGGACGCGGCAAATGTCCTGTTCACGCAGGAGCGAGACCTGCAGGGGCGCTCCGCCAGGACCGTTGGCGCTGGACAGGAGGGCCGTCATGGCTCGCCCTCCCACCTTTACGCAGTGAAGCTCCTGGCGCATCGGCTTGGAACCTGGACCGCTGTCCTGAACCGGACGCGTCGGCGCCTCGGCCGCTAGCAAGCCCAGCGCCATGCGGCGCAGCTCTTCGCCGTCGCCCTGCCCGACACGCATATAGCAGCCGACCTGTGGGGGGCTATCCGACATCAGGATCTGGCCAGCGCCCTTCATCACGTAAATCCCGCGCCCCTTGTCCGCTAAGACGATGAACGGGTTGGAGAGGCCGGCCAGCTTGACGCCTTTACGCGCGGCCGCCAGGCAGCCGTGGGTCAGAGCGTAGCGCGCGGCCTCTGTGGGCGATGTCGCAACGGCGGCCGGTGGCGCGGCCGGCGTCATCGCGGCCAGGGCGAAGGCTGTCACGGCTGTTGCGAGCATCTGAAACCTCCGAGGGCTTCAGAGGTTTCTCACTAAACCCTAGGTGTGTCCATCGCGCCTAGTCTCGGAAATGACCGACCACCGGCACGTGGTCCGAGGGCTTTTCCTTGTCGCGCTCGTCGCGATGGATGACGACGCCGGTCAGGCGGTCGGCCGCCTGGGGCGACAGCAGCAGGTGATCGATGCGGATGCCTTGGTTCCGTTGCCAGGCGCCGGCCTGATAGTCCCAGAAGGTGTAGCCGCCCGGCGCGCCGTCGGCCTGCATGTAGGCGTCGGCGAAGCCCAGGTTCTTCAAGGCGCGGAAAGCCGCGCGGCTCTCCGGCTGAAACAGGGCGTCGCCCAGCCAGGCTTGCGGGTTGGCGGCGTCTTCGGCCTCGGGAATGACATTGTAGTCGCCGGCGATCACCAGCGGCTCCTCGAACGTCAGCAGGCCCTGGACGTGGGCGTGCAGCCGGCGCATCCAGGAGAGCTTGTAAGCGAACTTCTCGGTCCCGATCGGGTTGCCGTTCGGCAGATAGATGCCCACCACTCGGAACGGCGTCGGAGCGGCGATCACCGCCTCGACATAGCGCGTCTGCTCGTCGACCTCGTCGTCAGATAGGAAGGGCAGGCCCCTGCGGACATCCTCGATCGGATGCTTCGAGAGCAGCGCCACGCCGTTGTAGGTCTTCTGGCCGTGAATCGCGACGTTATAGCCAAGCCGTTCAAAGGCTTCGGTCGGGAACTTCTCGTCGACGCACTTGATCTCCTGCAGCACGGCCACATCGGGGGCTTCTGACTCGAACCACGCCAACACGCCTTCCAGGCGAGCGTTGATCGAATTGACGTTCCAGGTGGCGATACGCATTGACGGCTCCAAGGTGCGGCGGGAGGCTAGGGCGCATGAAGGCCGCGCTCAAGTCGGGGAAGAAGCCCATCGACCGCACGCAGCTGGCGTTGATGACGCTGGCGACGGGCGTTTGCGGCGTGCTGGCCGTGCTGGGCGCGATCCTGGCGATCTTCACCCCCCTGGTCTTCGACCGCGCCGGCAACGTCCTCAATCCCATCGCCTGGCTGGGTTTCGCCTTCGCCGCCCTGTTCTGGGTGGTCTGCCTGCTGGGCCCGCTGGCGGGATGGATTTTGTGGCGCAAGGGGGCGACGCCGCTGGCCTGGGCCGCCATGGTCACGCCCCTGGCGTGGGGCGCGGCGACGATGACCCTGCTACAGTTCGTCCCGGTCTGACGGTTCAGATCGAGAAGCTGACGCCGCAGCCGCAGCTGGACTTGGCGTTGGGGTTGCGAACCCGAAACTCAGCGCCGGCCAGTTCGTCGACGAAGTCGATCTCCGAGCCCTTCAGAAGCGCCAGGGACACCACGTCCACCAGGGCGGCGGCGCCGTCACGCTCGACCTTCAGGTCGTCGTGCTCGACGGTGTCGACCAGGTCGAAGCGGTATTGAAAGCCCGAGCAACCGCCGCCGTCGACGGCGACGCGCAGCATCAACGGACGGCCTTCGGTCTCGGCGATGGCTTTGATCCGGCGCGCGGCGTTTTCGGAAAGCGTTAAGTCGATCTGGGTCATGGCTGTGGAAAAGTTACCTTCGACCTATATGAGGGTGTCGCGGCCTCTTCGGAAGGGGCCAAATCGTTCAACGCGATAAAGGCGGTCTATGTCTCAGACTCCGTACTACGTCCCGCGCGCGCCCTACGCCGAAGATCCCAGCAAGTCGAAGGGGCGTCGGTTCAAGGAGGACGAGAGCCGTACGCGCACGCCATTCGCGCGCGATCGCGATCGCATCATCCATACTTCGGCCTTTCGGCGTCTGAAGGAGAAGACCCAGGTCTTCGTGGCCCACGAGGGCGACAACTTCCGCACGCGCCTGACCCACACCCTGGAGGTCGCGCAGGTGGCGCGCTCTCTGGCGACGGCTCTGGGTCTGGACGCCGACCTCGCCGAGACCATCGCCCTGGCGCACGATCTGGGCCACCCGCCGTTCGGCCACGCCGGCGAGGACGAACTCGAGATCCAGATGCGCGAGTACGGGGGCTTCGACCATAACGTCCAGACGTTCCGGGTCGTCACCGAGCTGGAGCACCGCTATCCCGACTTCGTGGGTCTGAACCTGACCTGGGAAACGCTGGAAGGCGTGATCAAGCACAACGGGCCGGTCACCAACAAGCTGGGCAAGCCGTCCTGGAAGGCGATCTCCAAGTACGACAACGAGTACGAGCTGGGCCTGAGCACCTGGGCTTCAGCCGAGGCCCAGGTTGCGGCCCTGGCCGACGACATCGCCTACAACAACCACGACGTCGACGACGGCGTGACGGCGGGCCTGTTCACGCTGGATGAGCTTATGGACGTGCCGCTGATCGGCCCGATCCTGGCGGCGGTGAAGAGCGAGCGGCCTGATCTCGACGCGCGTCTGACCCATCTGGAAGCCGTGCGCCGCATGATCGGGGCCATGGTCGACGACGTGATGGGGGAGACCCTGCACCGCGCAGCGGCCAGCGGCGTCCAGTCCGCCGACGAGGTCCGAGCCCTGGACCACGCCCTGGTGGCTTTCTCGTCGGACATGGCCGAGGACCTGGCCCGTCTGCGTGGCTTCCTCTACGAGCGGATGTACCGCCACTGGCGCGTCAATCGCACGCGGAGCCAGGCTCGCCGTATTCTGGGCGAAATGTTCTCGCTCTTCTTGCGTGAGCCGGAGGTGCTGCCCACTGTCTGGTTCGCCAAGTCGCAGAACCGCGACTAAGCCGGCCGCGCCCGCGTGGTCTGCGACTATATCGCGGGCATGACCGACCGCTTCGCGATAGAAGAACATCGCAAGCTGTTCCATCTCGACGTCTGGAACTGATCTCTTCAGGACTCAGGACCCAGACCGGGGAGGCGAGCGGCGGTTCGTCCGCCACCGGAACGGGGCGGACGCTTCTGAGACGGCCCGGCCTTGGGTAACCTAGGGTCGCGCGCGTCTGATTCGATGCGTCGTTCCGTGCGCCGCCCGTCGGCGCGCCGAGTTTTGGAGCCTATCTGAGATGTCCGATCCGCACCGCGGGGCCTATACGCCGCCTACCGACGCGCCGTTGTCGTTCGATGCGCGTCAGCCTGTGCGGGGCGCGCGCCCGCTGCCCATGACCCTGATCATCAGCGCGGTGGTGCTGGTGACCCTCGTGGTGGCGGTGGTGATGATCTATCGCGGCGGCGTGCGCGGCCCCAATGAGCCGCCGCAAGCGGTCGGAACCGAAGTCGCGCAAATGAAGACGCCGCCGGCCGAGAGCAGCCAGCCCAAGGACCCGGCCTCGGGCCTCCAGATCTATCATAACGAGGATCCGCAACCGTCGGCGACGTTCGCCGCGCCACCGGAAACACCCCTGGCCCGTCCCGTCGCGCCGACGGCGGCGACGCCGGTCGAGACCGCCAGCCTGTCCGCCGCCAAGCCGGCCCCGGCCGCACCGACGATCGAGTCGCTGGCCACCGCCGCCGCCCAGAAGCCGACGCCCAAGCCGGTGCAGGTGGCTCAGGCTACGCCGAAGCCCGCAGCTGTGACGCCCGCTGCGGTGTCGACGGGCGCGGCGTCGGTGCAGATCGGCGCGCTGTCGTCGCCGGCTCTGGCCGACAAGGCCTGGACCGAGGCGGTGCGCCTGGCCCCGGGCCTGGCGGCCGGCAAGGGCAAGAAGGTCGAGACGGTCGATAAGAACGGCACGACGCTCTACCGCACCTCGGTGACCGGTTTCGCCACGCGCGAGGCCGCCAAGGCCTTCTGCGAGGCGATCGCCGCCTCGGGCAAGTCCTGCTTTGTGAAATGAGCCTTCTGATGGGCGCTTCTTCCGCCGCCATCCTCGGCTGCGCCGGGACGACCTTGACGGCCGAAGAGGTCGCCTTCTTCAAGGACGTGAAGCCTTGGGGCTTCATCCTGTTCAAGCGCAACATCGCCGACCCCAACCAGGTGCGAGCCCTGACCGCCGCCCTGCGCGAAACGGTCGGCCGAGCGGACGCGCCGATCCTGATCGACCAGGAGGGCGGGCGCGTCGCGCGCTTGCAACCGCCCCATTGGCGCACCTATCCGCCGGGCCGGGCCTATGGCGAGTTGGTGGCCAACGACCCCTTGGTCGCCCGTGAGATCACGCGCCTGGGCGCCCGGCTGATCGCCCATGACCTTCACACGCTGGGGATCAATGTCGACTGCGTGCCGGTGCTGGATGTTCCCGACCCCAAGGGTCACGAGATCATCGGCGACCGCGCCTATGGCGACACCCCCGAGCAGGTGGCGACCCTGGGCCGCGCGGCGGCCGAGGGTTTGCTGGCCGGTGGGGTGCTGCCGATCATCAAGCACATCCCGGGACACGGCCGCGCCATGGCCGACAGCCATCTGGAGCTGCCGGTGGTGAACGCCAAGCTGGCCGAGCTGGACGCGCGCGACTTCGCGCCGTTCCGGGTGCTGTCGGACATGCCAATGGCGATGACCGCGCACGTCGTCTACACGGCCATCGACCGCAAGAACCCGGCCACGACTTCGAAGAAGGCGATCAAGAAGATCATCCGCGAGTCCATCGGCTTCGACGGGCTGCTGATGAGCGACGATCTGTCGATGAAGGCGCTGTCGGGCGACTTCAAGCAGCGGGCCAAGGACAGCCTTTCGGCCGGCTGCGACGTCGTCCTGCACTGCAA
>NCDQ01000176.1 GCA_002280275.1 Caulobacter vibrioides
AACCGGCGATGCCCGCGTCGCCGCTGACCGCGCCGGTGCGCAGGTCGATCAGCGCCCGGGGCGCATCGAAGGCATAGCCTTCCGCGCTGGTGATCTTCACCTCATCGGTCAGCAGGAGGGTGTTCGCAGCCTCGCTATAGACGCCGACCTTCGCCGTCGCCTGGCTGGGGTTGGGCCCGCCGTAGCCGCGAACCAGCAGGGGCGTGGTGAGGCGGACGATGTTCTCGTCCTGCGCGTCCCGCACGGCGCGTTCAGCAGTGATCAGGAACGGACGACCGTCTTTCAGCACGCCAGTGAAGCGGGGCTTGTCGAGCACCAGGGGCGCCGAAGCAGCCTGGGTCTGGAGCTTGCTGGAGGCGAGGCTACGCCAAGACGCCTGGGCGATCACGGCCACGCCGACGGTGACCGCAAAGATGGCCAGCATCAGGCGCAGCCGCCGGACGGGTGTCCTGCGACGGTTGCGGGCCCGTTCCGCGGCGGTTTGAGGAGGAATGACGGCGGCGACGCCATCGGACTGGGTGAGCATTTGAGCCCATGGATAATCCTCCGCCGCCGTTCGCCCAAGACCTTTGTTTTGTCACGCGCCGCCGCCTTGCTTTCCCGCAAAGACGGCGACGCCGGCTTCTTGCGTGGTTGTTCGGGACAGCGAAGCGCGTGATCCTGGGTTCCGCGCCGTGTAAGGATCCGCGTCATGTTCCCCAGACCTTCGCAGCACAAGGACTTCGGTGTCTTCCTGCCGGTGGCCAACGGCGGCTGGATTGTCTCCAGCACCACGCCGGTGCTCGATGGTCTCTATGCTCAAAACCGGGCCGCAGCGGTGCTGGCGGACGAGGTCGGCATGGATTTCGTCATGTCGATGGGCAAGTTCCGGGGCTTTGGCGGTGAAACCGACCATTGGGGTACGTCGCTGGAGTCGGTGACGCTGATGGCGGCGATCGCCGAGGCGACCAAGCGCGTCCGCATCTGGGCGACAGTGCATCCGCTGCTGCAGAACCCGGCCGTGGCGGCCAAGATGATCGCGACTCTGGATCAGATCAGCGGCGGTCGAGCGGGCCTCAATATCGTCGCCGGCGCCTACAAGGCCGAGTTCGACCAGATGAGCGCCTGGGATGATTCGCTGTCCCACGACGACCGCTACGCCTTGGCCGAGGAGTGGACGACCATCCTCAAGCGGCTGTGGATCGAAGACAGCGTCGATTTCGCCGGCCGTTACTTCACGATGAAGGACTGCCAGTCCAAGCCCAAGCCCCTGGCCAAGCCGCGCCCGGAACTGATCTGCGCCGGCATGTCGGACCGCGGCTTTCAGTTCTCGGTGCGCGAGGCCGACGCCTGCTTTATTGGCGGACGCTCACGCGAGGAGCATCGCGACGCCTCCCGCCGGGCCAAGCGCATGGCCGAGGACCTGGGGCGGTCCGTCCGCACCTACGCGATGTGTACGGTGATCCATGGATCCACGGAAGCCGCAGCCCAGGCCTTGGTGGCGCGCTACGCCGAGGGCGCCGATATCGGCGCCATCTTGTCGATGCTGGCCAGTTGGGGCGTTCCGGCCGAGCGGCTTCAAGCGATGGCCATGCGATCGAAGGCTTCGTCACGGAGTGCGAGTTGGACGGCTTGATGCTGATTTTTCCCGACTACGTCGAAGGGCTCAGCATGTTCGGCGGCGATATCCTGCCCGGCTTGCGGACGGTGTTTTCGTGAGCTTGCCGACGTGGATCGCGCCGGCGCGAACGGCGCTTGTGATTGTCGACATGCAAGTCGACTTCGCCGCCCCCCAGGGCCTATCCGCCCAGTGGGGCATGGACCTGACGGCCGTGCCCGGCGCGCTTGCGGCCGCCGATCGTCTGGCCGCCGCCGCGCGCGAGGTTGGGGCGCCTGTGATCTTCGTTGGCCTGTTCACGACGCCCGAATCCGACTCCGAGGTCTGGCATGAACGCGGGCGGCGGCGGGGCCATGATCCGCAAGAGAGCCCTGCGCTATGCCGCGCCGACGCGCCAGGCAGCGACTTCTTTGGGCCTCAGCCCCAAGCCGACGAGATGGTCTTCCGCAAGACGCGCTACAGCCCGTTCTGGGACACGGACATCGCCGCGCGACTGCGTGTGATGGGCGTCGACACCCTGGTGTTGGCGGGACTGACCACGGAATGCTGCATCGACAGCACCGCGCGGGACGCCTTCAACCACGACTTCCATGTGTTCATTCCCGTTGACGCCTGCGCGGCCTACGAGGCGGAACTGCACGAGGCGTCCCTGCGGACGCTGGACCTCAACACCGCAATCCTGACCGACACCGACAGCGTCGTTGCGGCGTGGAGCTCGGCCTCCTAACGGTCCTTCTGGGGACCGCCGCCACGTTGCATGGCGGCCCGCAGGTCTTCTTCCAGCATCCAGAGTCTGTCCTGGCCCCAATGCGCCTCATGGCCGGTGACGCGGAAGGTCGGCGCGCCCCAAAGGCCCGCGTCCAGCAGAGCTGCGCGATTGACCTCAGCCCGCTGCCGCCAGCTCTCGTCGGCCAGGGCAGCGGCCGTCTGCTCGTCCGTCAGTCCGGCGCGACGGGCCACCGCGTAGAGCCCGTCGTCTTCCGCCAAGGCGATCCCGTCGGCGAAGGCGGCCTTGAGGCCGAGCTCGGCGAACGGCTCGCCCAGCCCAAGCGGTATGGCGTGGTGGAGTACGGCCAGCGCCCGTTCAGCCCCGGCGCCGACGGGGTCGACGATCCGCCCGAACGGCAGACCCACGCGTTCAGCTTCGCGCTTGCAGTCCAGGGTGATGTAGATCGTCTTGATCCTCGGCACTGCCAAGCCGCGCATGACCATCGGCAGGATGGGGCGCAGCTCGAGGGTCGCGCCGTAGGCCTTCGCCAGCTGGCGGATGCGCGGCATGAACAGCCAGGAGTAGGGGCTGCGGAAAGAGAACCAGGCCTCGATGGTCGGTGGCGCGCCGGACGGCAGGGGGCTGAGCGAGGGTTCAATGGCCGGCGCGAGCTGAGGCGATCCGGCCTCGCGATCCAGCCCGCGCGCGGCCAGGCGCGCCTCCAGGTGGTTCAGCCGGTCGACGCCCCAGAACCACTCGCCTTCGAAGTGGAACATGCCGCCCAGATAGTGTCCAAGCTCGGCGCGGCGGGCCTGCCCAGCCCGGAGCAGGGTCTCGCCCAGGTTAAGTTCTTGCCCGCCAGCCCAGGCGGACATTGCCGCAAGGGTCTTCTGATCGCCCGCCCACAGCGCGGCTCCGGCGGCGTAGGCCGTATCGTCGAAGCGTCCCTGCTGCATCGCATCGGCGAGCACGGTCTCGAGGCGGCGCACCGCTTCAACCGGCGGCAGCGCCGCGTCCGCTGGAAAGCCAAGGCCACGCGCCCGCGCCACACGGGCGGCGTCGCGCAGGCCGTAGGCGCGCAGGCGCTCGCGATCCGGGGCGGCGGAGTCTTCGGGTGGTGGAACCAGATTGACTTCGATATCCGCTGCGTAGCGCGCGCGCAGGCGGGGCAGCATCTGGACGGCCAGGTGCGAGTAGGGGTCGTCGGCCTGGTGAAAGTACCGGATGGTGGGTCGCTTGCCGCGCAGACGGTCTGCGAACGCCGCGCCGTCTCGGGCTAGCTTACGTCGCGTGGGGCTGGTCAGGGCGGTGGTCACGCTTCGCATGATCAGGGTGCGCAGGGACACGGCGGGACCTCCAGGTAGATCGGCGGATGACATCTAGCGGCACGATGAATGTCAATATATGCTTCAAGCAACGATGAGAGAGGGAGGCGCGCATGAAGGCCTGGAAGCCACTTGTCGCGGGTGTCGCCGTACTGGCGGTCGCAGGCGCGACGGCCTGGCACTTCCGCTTTGACCTGATCGTGATGCTGGCGAAGGCCCGGCAGCCGAAGATCGAAGCCAACATGCCGGTGACCTGGGTCAAGGGCCCGCCAGCGGCTCCGGCGGACGGCCAGCGGCCGCCCAATGTCGTGTTCATTCTCGCCGACGACCTGGGTTACAATGACATCACGCTGAATGGTGGCGGCGTCGCCGGTGGCTCGGTCCCGACGCCCGCGATCGACTCGATCGCCAAGGAGGGCGTGACCTTCGCCAACGGCTACAGCGGCAACGCGACCTGCGCCCCCTCGCGCGCGGCGATCATGACGGGCCGCTACGCCACGCGGTTTGGTTTCGAGTTCACCCCCGCTCCAGTGGCTTTCGCGCGTGTTGTCAGCGGCCATGGGGGCGATCGGCTGCGCCCCGCGCACTTCAATCAGTCCGAAGTCAAGAACATGCCCAAGGACGATAACGCCTTGGCCGTGCCCACCACCGAGGTGACCATCGCCGAGGCGCTCAAGACCAAGGGCTACCACACCATTCACCTGGGCAAGTGGCACCTGGGCGGCGTCAAGGGTTCGCGCCCCGAGGATCAGGGCTTCGACGAGAGTCTCGGGTTCATGGCCGGGGCCGCCTTGTTCGCGCCTGTTGGCGATCCCAGCGTCGTGGAGTCACGCCAGGACTGGGATCCGATCGACAAGTTCCTGTGGGGGGCTTTGCCGTTCGCCGTCCAGTACAACGGCGGCAAGATGTTCACGCCCAGCCACTACATGACCGACTATCTGACGGATGAGGCGGTCAAGGCGATCGACGCCAACAAGAACCGGCCGTTCTTCATGTATCTGGCCTACAACGCCGTCCATACGCCGTTGCAGGCGCCCAAGGCGGACTACGACGCGCTGTCCCACATCCAAGATCACCGGATGCGCGTCTACGCGGCCATGGTCCGTAACCTCGATCGCAATGTCGGTAAGGTTCTGCAGGCGCTGAAGGACCGGGGTCTCGACGACAACACCCTGGTGATCTTCACCTCCGACAACGGCGGCGCGAACTACGTCGGCCTGCCGGACCTGAACAAGCCGTACCGGGGCTGGAAGGCGACGTTCTTCGAGGGCGGGATCAAGGTGCCGTTCTTGCTGCGCTGGCCCGATCAGCTGCCCGCCGGCGCGGTCTATCGCAGCCCGGTCGGCCATGTGGACATCTTCGCGACGGCCGCCGGCGCGGCCGGGGCGCCCACGCCCAAGGATCGCGTGCTGGACGGCGTCGATCTCGTACCCTTCATCAAGGGGCAGGCGTCGGGCGATCCCCACAAGGCGATCTTCTGGCGTTCGGGTCGCTACAAGACGGTTCTGGCCGGCGGCTGGAAGCTGCAGGTGGCGCAGGAGCCGAACAAGACCTGGCTCTTTGATCTCACCACCGATCCGACCGAGCGCAAGGAGCTGTCCAAGGCGCGGCCTGAAAAGCTGCGGGAAATGCAGGCGATCCTGGCGCAGTTGGACGGCCAGATGATGAAGCCGGCCTGGCCGTCGCTGGTGTCGGGCGCCTTCTATATCGACCATCCGGGCGGCCAGAAGGCCAAGCCCAGCGACGAGTACATCTATTGGGACAACTAAGGCCGCTTACGGTCCTGATGGTTCTGGCGCTGGCTGGCTGCGGACGGCCAGCGCCCAAGGCTTGCCTGGCGGATCAGCCCGTTCCTGGTCCTCAGAACCGCACTGCGGGGATGGTTCGGCTGACGGGCGGTGAGTTCCAGATGGGCGCTGCGCCGCTGCGTCCGGAGGAGGGGCCGCCCCAGACGGTCAAGGTTGCGCCGTTCTGGATCGATCAAACAGAGGTCACCAACGCCGCCTTCGCGCGGTTCGTCGAGGCTACGGGCTATCGCACCGTGGCCGAGCGACCGCTCGACCCCGCGCGCTACGCCCACGTACCGGCGGCGCAGCGGCGTCCGGCCTCGCTCGTCTTCGTGGGGGCGAAGGGGGCGAGGTCGGACGATCCTTCACAATGGTGGCAGGTGATCCCTGGCGCCGACTGGCGTCATCCCGACGGTCCAGGCTCCAATATCCGCGGCAAAGACGCCTGGCCCGTGGTGCATATCGCCTGGGAGGACGCCATGGCCTATGCGCGCTGGCTGGGCCGTGATCTGCCCACCGAAGCGGAATGGGAGTACGCCGCGCGCGGCGGGCTGGTGGGCAAGCGCTACACCTGGGGCGACCAGGCGCAGGATCCTTCACAGCCGCGCGCCAACACTTGGCAGGGCGTGTTCCCGGCCCAGGATCTTGGCGATGACGGCTTCAAGGCCAAGCCTGCGCCGGTGGGTTGCTTTCCGCCCAATGGCTATGGCTTGCGGGACATGGCGGGCAATGTCTGGGAGTGGACCCGAGACTGGTTCAAGCCGGGCCTTGATCCGGTGAGCGTCATCGAGACGGGCGGACCGCCCGAGGCCCGCGCGCTTGACCCCGAAGACCCGAGCGCGCCCAAGCACGTGGTCAAGGGCGGCTCGTTCCTGTGCGCGGACGACTACTGCTTCCGCTATCGGCCCGCGGCGCGAACGCCGGGGCCGCCGGATAGTGGCGCATCGCACGTGGGCTTCCGCACCGTGCTCCGCGCCGAGCGCTGAGCGCTCAGTTCACCGCATCGGCCTTTTCCGGTTTCCAGAGGCGCTCACCATTGTGCACGGTCAGCGACTCGAAACCTGGCGCGGGGCGCGTACGGATATTGAGCTGCCCCGCGAGGCCCGCCTTCCGGTGGTGCTCGATGGCGTGCATCTCCGGCGACAGGGCCATGGCCTGAAAGGCGGCGAGGGACGGGTACTCGGCCAGGGCGACGGTGTCCCACATCTCCTCGACC
>NCDQ01000656.1 GCA_002280275.1 Caulobacter vibrioides
CGCATGGCGATCTCGATGTCGCTGGCCGGCTTGAAGCCGGTGGAGTCCTGCAGGCTGCGCGCGACCCAGCCCGAACCCCGACCATCGGCCGTGCGCACGGTGCAGGTGTAGTTCATGTCGGTCGAGCGCTGGTAGCCGAACGCGCCCTTGCTGTTGGCGAAGGCCACGAAGCTCTGCTCGTCGTTCAGGAACCCGGCCGCGATCAGGTTCTTGGCCCGGCAGGGCGCGATCGAGGCCATGGCGATCTCGGCCCGTCGTTCAGGCGTGATGGCCGCGGTGGCCGCGCTGAAGGTCGAGCTGGGCTTGTAGACCTGCTTTTCGACCGCCGGCACGAACTCGGGGTTTTCCGGCGCCAGGCGGGCCAGCTCCTCGGCGCGCTTGACCGCACGGGCCAGGGACGCGTCGGAGAAGTCGTTGGTCGACGAGGTGCCGACCCGGCGCCCGAAGGCCACCGAGACGCCCAGATTGGTGTTGCTGACCACGCCGCTGGTCGAGACGTTGTTCAGCGCGAAGCGGATGTTGCCTTCGATCGAACCGGTCAGCTGAGCGGTGCATTCGTCCGCCGTCGAGAGCTTGAGGACCTTGTCGAGGATCGTCTTGGCCTCGGCTTCCGTCATGATACCCATGATGTGTCTCCCTCGATCCGCTTAACCGAGCGAGCGCGCGGTATTGATGACGTTGATGCCGTCGAACCTTGTGGTCGACGAACCGTGGCTGACGGCCGAAACCTGGCTGGGCTGGCCCTTGCCGTCGAAGAACGACCCGAACAGGCGGTAGTCGCGTTCGTCGCAGATCGCCGAGCAGGCGTTCCAGAACTCGGGCATGCGCATCTGGTAGGCGACGTCCTCCAGCGGCTGGGTGATCTTGCCGTCCTTGATCTCGTAGAACAGCGTGCCGCCGAACTGGGCGTTGTAGCGCTGCTGGTCGATCGAGAACGAGCCGCGACCCAGGATGTAGATGCCGTTCTCGACGTTGCCGATCATGTCGGCCAGGCTGAGCGGCTTCTTGCCCGGCTCCAGCGAGACGTTGGGCATGCGCTGGAACTGCACGGTCGACCAGGAGTCGGCGTACGAGCAGCCGTCGCTTTCGGTCTTGCCCAGGATGTGGGCCTGGTCGCGGGTGGCCTGGTAATCGACCAGCTTGCCGTTCTGGATCAGCGGCCAGCTCT
>NCDQ01000177.1:0-1324 GCA_002280275.1 Caulobacter vibrioides
CGAGGCCGGGGCCGGGGCCGGGGCCGGCACGCTCACCGGCGCAGGCGTGGTCGTAGACGGCATGGGCTTGGCCGGTGGCGCGGGTCGGAGCAAAAGGATGAGCAGTACAACGATCGCCGTCAGGCCGATGGCGATCGGTGCGACCAGCGCGAACTTGCGGTCGAGGGGCCTTGGCCTATTGTCGCTCATGTCCGTACCCTAGTAGACAAGGTCTCGATTGCAACCTCTTGTGCTCCGGCCATGACCGCGCCCCAGCTTATCGCGCTCGGCGTCCTGGTGCTTGTGGTCGCCGCCCTCATCCACGGCAAGCTTCGCGCAGACGTTGTAGCCTTAGCCGGTGCGGCGGTCTTGCTGGCGACCCGGACCGTGCGGCCGATCGAGGCGCAAAGCGCCTTTGCAAGCCCGGCGATCATCGCCCTGGCCTCGCTTTTCGTGATCGCCTACGCCATGGAGTTGTCCGGTCTGCTGGGCCTGTTGATCCGGGGAGCGACAAAGCTCTGCGCACGATTGGGAGCAGCGGGGCTTTGGTTGGTCATCGGGCTCTGCGGCCTAGCCTCGGCCTTCTTGAACAATACGCCAATCGTCGTCCTCGGCCGCTTTCCTACGCAACGATTCTCGGCGGAGCCTGCACCCTGATCGGCACATCGACCAATCTGCTCGTCAACGACATGGCCCGTAACGCTGGCCAGCCCGCCTTCAGCCTGTTCGAGATGACGCCCGTCGCGCTGATCGTTGCGGCGGTTGGCGGACTCTATCTGCTGATCGTCGGACCAAGGCTGCTGATCTCCGATCCTCAACCTGAACAGACCCCGCTGGCTCCGCCCCGCAGCGCGCCTCCAACGGGCGATGATCCGACGATCTATCCCACCAATCCGCTGCTTCAGCCGGCCAAGGCCATGACCGCTCTGGCAGTCTTCGTTTTGGTGGTCATGGCGGCCGCCACGGGCCTCCTCCCGATCGCAGCGTCGGCCTTTGCGGGCGCGGTGGCCCTAGTCTTGTTCCGCGTGATCGGTGTCGAGGAGGCCTACCGCGGGCTGCGACCGGACATCCTCCTGCTGATCGCCGGCATGGTGGTGGTGGGGTTGTCGCTGGAGGTGACAGGCCTTGCCGCAGTCACCACCGAGCATTTGGTCGGTTGGCTTCATGGCCTAAGCCCGCTCCTGGCCTTGGCCCTCGTTTATGGTGCAACGCTGCTTCTGACGGAGATACTCTCCAACGCGGCGGTGGCGGTCTTATTGACGCCGGTGGCGGTCGCCTTGGCCGAAAGCTTGGGGGTCAACCCACGCCCGTTCCTCGTGGCCGTCATGATGCGCGTGGGCCAGGC
>NCDQ01000177.1:1350-14773 GCA_002280275.1 Caulobacter vibrioides
CCGTTCGGCTACCAAACAAATGTCCTCGTCTATCAACTGGGCGGCTATCGCTACATCGACTTCGTAAGGATCGGCGCGCCGCTCAACCTCATCACCTGGGCGGTCGGCATGGCCGCTATTCCCGTTTTCTTCCCGTTCTGAACACGGATTTGGTTCCGCGGCGCCGGGTCACAATATCGTCAGTCCATCGTGTCCGAAGCCCTCATTAGATCGTGATACGATCCTCTCGATCGCCATCTCGGAGGCGTCCAGATCAAGGGGAACGCATGCACGACACCGACAAGGACACTATTCTGCTGATCTGTGGCGACGCCGCGCAGGCCACCCAGATCATGACCGATCTCTACGAGGCGCAAATTCGCGTCATCGGGCCTTTCCAAACCGCACGCATGGCCCTCGCGGCAAGCGCCCAGACCCAAGCCACCTTGGCCCTGCTGGCCAGCGAGCCCACCGGCGAGCGCAAAACCCCACAGCTCGCCAAGACACTGCTGGAAACCTGGGGCGTGCGGTCGATGCTGCTCGACGAGGTCGAGCATGCCGCGTTCGGCCAAGCCGACTGGAGGGCCCCAGACGCTCAAGTTTCGCTCATCCGCCGTGCGCTTACGCGCGGGAGCCTTTCAGCCTGAGCGTTGCGGCGTTGGCTTGAAGCCGCCTCTGGCGCCCCCATTCGCCCCAAAAAAGACCGCCGACGCGGGCAGCCAACGTATACAGCCGCCGTTGGTGCGGCGCCAGAAACTGGACATTCCTTGGAAGCCACAGATGCCTTGCGTGACGTGGCAAACGCAAAGCTGACGCCATATCTCTGGGGATGGCGCCGCAATCCATGGAGACCCGGGTGAAGCCACTATTCTCCACCCGGTTGACGGTGGCCTTCGCCTTGATGGCGTCGCTCGCGCTGGCGCAAGGCGGCTTGGCGGCATGGATCGCCGACCGGGCTGAGCACCAGGTCATGCGCGGGCGCGTCGCCGGCGATCTGCAAAGCGCGTTCTGGGAGCTGTCGGCGACCAAGCAGCGTCTACGCGCCTGGTCTCTGCGCGCTCTGATCGGCGCGCCCCACGCCCCCGGCGACGGCGAGATGCTTCGGCTGCGCATGGCGGACGCCATCGTTCGCCTCCAGGATCTCAGCGCTCGGGCCGAGCAGATGGATCGGGCGATGGGCATCGAGTCTCGGAAGGGTCCAGAGCGCGACGAGGCGCTGAAACTGCTCTCGCAGAGCGTTGTCTCGCTGCAGGAACGGATCGCCGAGATCAATCGCCGCGGCCCGACACAGGACGCCTTGGCGGCTTGGGCCGAGATCGAGACCGTTTTCGACAAGGGCGCGGGCCGGGATCTGCGCGAGATCCTCAATGAGCGCGTCCGCACCGAGGCCCAAATCCTCAAGCAAACGCGGGAAACGGCCGATCTCTATCTTGAGCGAGTGAAGCTTCTGAGCTGGTCCGCCGCAGGCACGCTCAGCCTGATTGCGATCAGCCTTGCCATCTATTTCATTCGGGCCCTGCGCCGGCCCCTGGCGGCGATGTCCGACGGCGCCAAGGCGTTCGAGCAGGGACGCCTGGACCACCGCATGCCCGAACGTGGGTTCCTCGAGTTCGCGCATCTTGGGGCCAGCATGAACCACATGGCCGCAGAGCTTGCGGCGCGACGCGAACAGGAGGCCGAGCTGCGGGCGGGTCTCGAGATCCAGGTCGCTACGCGAACCGAGGAACTGGAACGAACTCCGCACTCCGATGACCGCCATTCGGGGCGAAGCCGAGGTCGCGCTGCGCGGCAGCAAGTCCATGGAGGACTATCGCGAGGCCCTCCAACGGATCACGCAAGCGTCCCGACAGATGGGCGCCCTGATCGAGGATCTTCTGATGATGGCCCGCAGCGACGCCGAGCTGCTGCATCTCAATCTGACGGACATGGACCCACGACAGGCGCTGGAAGAAGCCATCGCGACGCTTTCGCCCGTCGCTCACGTCCGCGGAGTCGAACTGCGGGTCGACATCGGCGACGGCGTGGCGCGGGTCGCAGCGGATGGGCAACGGCTGCAACAGGTCATGGCGCTGCTGTTGGACAACGCCATCCGTTACTCCCAGCCTGGCGGGACCGTCGACATCGTCGCCGGCGCACCGGCGGACGCGCCGGGAACCTGGCGCCTGGAGATCAGCGATCAGGGCATCGGGATCACCGAGGTCGACTTGGCGCGCGTGTTCGAACGCGGCTTCCGCTCGGCGGCGGCCCGGGCCCATCGGGCGGACGGGACAGGCCTTGGACTCCCCATCGCCAAGGCGCTGGCGGAACGCCAGGGCGGCGCCCTCACCCTGCGCAGCGAGCCGGGCCAGGGCGTCAGCGCGATCTTGACCCTGCCCTGCGCGACCAACGCGGACCTCCAAGGAGCCAAGTAGATGCACATCCTCGTGGTGGAGGACGACACGCGCGTCGCGGACTTCCTCGAACGTGGACTGAAGGCGGAGGGCTACAAGGTCCGCGTCGCGCGCGACGGGATCAGCGGCCTGGAGGCGGCCCGTGATCTGGACGCGATGCTGCGGGAGCTGGATCAGCGCGGGGTCATCCTGCTGGACCTGATGCTGCCGAAGATGACCGGTATGGAGGTCTGCCAGACGCTTAGGGCGTCCGGAGTCCTGACGCCCGTGCTGATGCTGACGGCGCTGGGGGCCGTGGACGACCGCGTGACGGGACTGAGGACAGGCGCCGACGACTATCTGGTCAAGCCGTTCTCGTTCGAGGAACTCCTCGCCCGCATCGAAGCCCTGCTTCGCCGATCGCGGGACCAACGCGCGCCCGCCAATCGCAAGCTGAAGGCCGGTGGCGTCGAGCTGGACAGGACGACCATGCGGGTGTCCCGTGACGGCGAGGAGGTCGTTCTGACCGCGCGGGAGCTTGCGCTCCTGGAGCTGTTTCTTTCCTCGCCGGGCCGCGTCCTGAGCCGCAAGCGCATCCTCTCGAACGTGTGGGGCGTGGATGAGGACCCTCTGACGAATGTGGTCGATGTCTATGTTCGCAGGTTGCGCGCCAAGATCGATCCCCCGAACGCACCGTCGTTCCTCACCACGGTCAGGGGACTTGGGTATCGGCTCGAGCCCGATCCGGCGAAAGTCCCCTTGGACGCCTAGAGCGCGAGGCCGAAAGTGGGAACCGGTTTCGGCTGCTCTCACGCTCTAAGCATCTGATTTAGAGACTTTTTAAGGCCTGAAAACGATTCCGATTTCAGGCTATAGGCTCTAGCGTCGCCCGCAGAAAAGCCCGCGCGGGGGAGGATCCGCGCGAGCGAAGTCAGTGGGTTGCGAGAAGGGGTGTGGGGCTTACTTCGCCGCGTTGGGCAAAGAGGAGTGGTGGGCGACGATGCGGATCGCGCCATCATCGATTGACGTTGTAGGTCTCACCTTCCATGTTGACCAGACCGGCATTGTAGGTCGTCGTCATCGCTGTGATGACATTGCCGGTGGTGCTGGCCACATCGCCGTGGATCTGGACGGCGGCGTTCTTGATCTCGACCGAACGCCAGCCCTGCAGGGCGAAGCCCTTGTCATTGGGATAATTCGGATCACCGCCGACGAAATAGGCCAGCGCGCCGTCCTTGGTGGTGCGGAAGGTCTGTGGCGCGGTGGTCAGGGTCGGCTTGAACAGCACCGGACCCAGATTATAGCCGTAGGCCGTATCCAGAACGGTGTTAGCCAGGGCCTTGGCCTTGGCGTGGCCGCCGGTCTCATGTTCGCGGGCGATGGCCACCAGGGCCTCACCCCAAGCCTTCTGGGCGGCCAGCACTTCGGCCTCGGTCATCGCGCCAGAATAGGTGTTGCTCGCCCAGGCGGCCGGAGCGGTCGCGACCGCCGCAAGAAGCGCGCCAGCGGCGATGAGAGAGCGGGGGGTCATGTCTTTCTCCTGATCTGCTTGGCGCCGAGCGCCGTGTCATCAGGTCTAGATCCCTCCAGTGAACCTCAACTGTCGCGAGGATGAACGGCGGATTACAGGGTCTTCGCCACCTTGAGGCCGTAGCGGAAAAGGGCCGCGCAGCACGTGGCGGCGCGGCCTGAAGATCACCTCTGGCGGTGGCCCGATCCGTCTTGCTACGGCTTCCAGCTGTCAACGGCGCCGACCAAGCCCGCGACGCGGAAGGACAGTTGCTGCCATCCCCGATGCTCGCGGGTCGTCGGACGTCCTTCGGGCGTGGAGCGAATATAGGCATAGCCGAGCGAGGCGGTTGTAGCGCTGTCCAGCCGCCAACCGATCGATGAACGGACGATCGCCTGGCCCAGGCGACTGGCGTCGTTGGTGAAGCGCGCCGTCGATGGCGACCCGCATCGCCAGAGCCTTGATCTGGAACTTGCCGCTCTCAGCCGCGCTCGCGCTTCCGGCGGCGGCCATGGCCAAGATCGACGTGGCGACCGCGACGAATGTCCCTTGTTTACTCATGAATTCCTGTCCGTCGGGATCGGGCATGCGCCTGCAGGACAAGAGCTAGAGACGCGCCGTGAACCGAGGCTGTCTGCTGGATGAACGGTTGATTGCAGACCCCAGACGCGCCCGGCGACTAGGCGTTCACGCCTCCCTACCGCGCAAACCGCTGGCGATACGCTGGGTGAAGTGGACCTGTCCCGGATCAGATGATCGTCATGCCGCCGTCGACGACGATGATCTGACCGGTGATGTGCGCACCCGCGTCGGACGTCAAAAGTAAGGCTGGCCCCATCAGGTCGGTGTCGCCGCCCAGCTTGCCCAGAGGCGTCTGGCGCAGCATGTCGTCGCCGTGCTGGCCAAGGGTCGTCATGGTCATCTTCGAGGGGAAGTATCCCGGCGCAATCGCATTCACGCGGATGTTCTTTGGGCCCCACTCGGCCGCCAGCGCCCGGGTCATGTTGATCACCGCGCCCTTGGCGGTGTTGTAGGCGATCGTGCCCAACTGGCTGTGATGGTGTCCCTGAAGGCCTTCGATCGAAGCGACGTTCACCACCGCGCCCCTCCCCTGTCTCAGGAAAGCTTCCCGCGCGACGGCCTGGGTTAGCAGGAAGAGGCCGGTGACGTTCAGGTCCATGACCTTGTTCCAGCCCTCCAGCGGATAGTCCTCGGCCGGGGCGCCCCAGGCGGCGCCAGCGTTGTTGACCAGAATGTCGATCCGGCCGAAGCGCTCGAGCACGCGCGTGGTCAGGTCTTGCGCCGCGCTCGCTTGGCCAAGATCGGCAACGAAGCCGACGGCGGTGCGTCCCTCAGCCGTCAGGGCCTCAACGGCGGCGTCAAGTTCGGCCTGCTTGCGGGCGACGAGCGCCACCGCTGCGCCATACTCCGACAGGGCCCGGGCGATCTGCAGGCCAAGACCGCGCGACCCGCCCGTCACGATCGCCACTCGGTCCGTAAGATCAAAGAGCGTGTGCAAGGGCGATGACATCTTAGTCTCCAAACAATGGACGGGCGCGCCATTCTCGCGGATCGCCCTCAGGCCAAGGCCTGGGCGAACGCAACGGCGAAAACTCTGGCATGCGCAAATGGCCTGCGAAAGCGCGCCCCGACGTCAGGTGTCCGCCATTCTTTCGCGTCCAGCCGTCCTCAGACCTCGGTGCGTCCGTAGCCGACGACCTTGACGATCTCTCGAGCGTCGTAGGCGTCGCGGTCGCGAGGCGTTGGCCCCTTGCCGAACACGACCTCGATCGAGCGGGCGTAGGCCGGCCCCGGGCCAAGGCTGAAACTCGTGCCCAAGCCCACCCCGATCCCGCTGTGTCGGCCAAAGCTCGCCGAGCCGCCGCCGACGGACAGGCGCGGCCCCGATCCGCCGCCGCGCACGGTCGTCGAACGATCGGCGACGCGGAACCAGTCATATCCGTCCCGCAGCGCCAGTTCCGCAGCGCGGAGCAGCGCATAGTCCGCCACCTGGGCTTCCGGCGCGCCGGGACCACCCTGGAAGGTCACGCGATAGCGCCCGGCTTCAAGCCGGTACTCGGAATAGCCGACGGCGGTCGGCGCGCTCGCAGCGGCGCGATAGACGGTCGGGGCCGTGGCGCAGCCGGTCAGCAACAGCGCGACCAGGCCGGCGGCGATCAGGGGTCTGGCGGTCTTCATGGCGGAATACCTCTCACCCCTGCTCAACGGTCGCCGGACGCGGCTGTTCCGGGACCGGCAGGTCCAGGGCCGTGAGCATCGCCGTGAAATCGGCTGGAAGCGGGGCCAAAATCTTGCGCTCACCGCCCAGCGGATGCGGGAAGCTGAGGCTCGCGGCGTGAAGCATCAGGCGCGGCGCGGCGATCCCCCCCAACATCAACGCCCCTCCATAACGACTGTCGCCCACCAGAGGCCGACCGATCGAGGCCATGTGGACACGCAACTGGTGCATGCGGCCTGTATCGGGAGACAGCTCGACCAGGGCCGCCAAGCCATTGTGCGCCAGGGTGCGGTAGCGGCTGCGAGCGGTCTCGGCGTCCGGATGATCCGGCGCGCAGACCCGCATATAGGCCTCGCGGCCGATCGACTCCCGACGCAGCGGACTGTCGATCATCCCGCCCTTCGGCTCGGGCGCCCCGGCGACGATGGCCAGATAGCTTTTGCGGAAGCGCTTGGCCTCTAGGGCCTTGCCCAGCATGGACGCCGCCAGCTTGGTCTTGGCCGTCAGGATCACGCCCGAGGTGTCGCGGTCCAGGCGATGCACCAGCTTGGGCCGAGGCCGGTTTGGACGTGCGAACGCCCAGAGCAGGTCATCTAGGGTATGGGCCTTGATCCGTCCGCCCTGGCTGGACAGGCCAGGCGGCTTGTTCAGCACGATGATCGTCTCGTCCTCGTACAGGACCCACGACTGGGCCGCCGCGATCTCCTCCGGCGTCAGGGCGATGGGGGTTTCGGAGGCCTTGGGCTTGGCCACGCCCGGCGGACGGCGGAATTTCGGACTGCTCATTTGCCGTCCTTACGCACCTTGCCCCAGGCTTCCAAGCGCTCACGCACCTTGGCCTCGGCGCCGACGGGCTTGGGCTCATAGAAGCGACGACGCTCAATGCCGTCCGGGAAGTAGTTCTGGCCCGACACGCCGCCCTCGACATCGTGGTCGTAGGCGTAGCCGTCGCCATAACCCAGCGACTTCATCAGCTTGGTCGGCGCATTGAGAATGTGGGCGGGCGGCGTCAGGCTGCCGGTCTCCTTGGCGGCGCGGCGGGCGGCCTTGTAGGCCATGTAGACCGCGTTCGACTTGGGCGCGCTGGCCATGTGGACGACCGCCTGGGCCAAGGCCAGTTCGCCCTCGGGTGATCCCAGGAAGTCGTAGGCGTCCTTGGCCGCCGTGGTCAGCAGCAGGCTCAGCGGATCAGCCGCGCCAATGTCCTCGGAGGCCATCCGCACCAGGCGACGAGCGATGAACAGCGGGTCTTCGCCGCCCTCCAGCATCCGCGCCAGCCAATACAGCGCGGCATCCGGATCGCTGCCCCGCACCGACTTATGCAAGGCCGAGATCAGATTGTAGTGCTCTTCGCGGTCCTTGTCGTAAGCCGGGCGGCGCTTCTGCAGGAACTGGCCCAGCTGCGTTGGGTTCAGCGGCGTGTCGGTCCCGATCGAGAACAGGGTGGCGTGTCGGTCCCGATCGAGAACAGGGTCTCAGCCAGGGTCAGCAGGTAGCGGCCGTCGCCGTCGGCCATGGAGACCAGCGTCGAACGCGCCTCGGCGTCGATCGGCAGCGGCCGGTTCTCGGCGACCTCAGCCCGTTGCAGCAGAAGCTCCAGCGACTCCTCGGTCAGGCGCTTGAGCACGAACACCTGGCAGCGCGAGAGCAAGGCGCCGTTCAGCTCGAACGACGGGTTCTCGGTCGTCGCCCCGACCAGGGTGACGATCCCCTCCTCCACGAACGGCAGGAAGCCATCCTGCTGGGCGCGATTGAAGCGGTGGATCTCGTCGACGAACAGCAAGGTGCTCTGGCCGGCCATCCGCCGCGCCCGGGCCTGCTCGAAGGCCTTCTTCAGATCAGCGACGCCCGAGAACACCGCGGAGATCTGCATGAACTCATAGCCGCCGGCCTTGGCCAGCAGGCGGGCGATGGTGGTCTTGCCCGTGCCCGGCGGCCCCCACAGGATCATCGAGGCCAGGCGACGCGCCGCCGCCATCCGGCCGATCGGTCCCTCTGGGCCGAGCAGATGCTGCTGCCCCACGACCTCGTCAAGGCCGAAGGCGCGTGAGGTGTCAGGCCGGCGGCCTGGAAGAGATCGGACATGGACCCCTTCTAGCAGGCCGCCGCCGTCGAACCCAAACCTAGAACTGCGCCTGGATCAGCTGACCGCCGCGCTCGATGGTGACATTCCACCGTCCTGCCCGGCCGGCGATAACCGAAGCAAGGTCGGCCACCGTGTTGATCTGGCGGCCATTGACGCTACGCACGAAATCACCCGGACGCATCCAATTGCCAGCGTATCCTGGGCCGATCTTGGTGACCAAGGCGCCGCGTCCCGCGAACGGATCCACGCCCAGGTCTTGGGCCACCGCCGGCGAGAGGTTCATCACCGTCGCCCCATTGAACGGGTTGTTGCCGCTGAGGGTGCGCTCATCGCGGGCCGGCGCCTCCGGCGCGGCGTCGGCGCGGACGGTGATGGTCATCTCACGATCGCCGCGACGGATCTGCATGGGCACGCGGTCCCCGACCTTGTGAGTACCGATCGCAAAGGCGCCGCCGCCCTCGTCGTTCACCGGCTGGCCGTCAATCGACAGGATGACGTCGCCTTCCTTCAGGCCCGCGCGCTCAGCCGACGAGCCCGGATAGACCTGAGCCACCAAAACGCCGCGCGGCGCGGCCATGCCCAGGCTCTTGGCGATGTCGCCGGTCACGGTCTGGCCCTTCACGCCCAGCCAGGGCCGCACGATGCTGTGGCCGCCCCCCAGCGCAGCGTTGACCACCTGGCGCACTACGCGGGCCGGAATGGCGAAGCCGACGCCCGACGACGATCCCGAGCGTGAGATGATGAAGGTGTTGATGCCGACCAGATCACCGTCCATGTCGACCAGCGGACCGCCGGAATTGCCCGGATTGATCGCCGCGTCAGTCTGGATGTAGCTGCCGAAGTCGGCCGCGCCGACGTCGGTTCGCGCCAGGGCCGAGACGATGCCGTTGGTCACGGTCTGGCCGACGCCGAACGGATTGCCCATGGCCAGGACGAGGTCGCCGACCTCGAGCTGCTCCTGGTCGTCGATCGCCATCACCGGCAGCTTCTCGCCCTTGGTGTCGATCTTCAGGACGGCGAGGTCCGCACGTGGGTCATCCAGCAGCACCACGGCCGGGAACTCCCGACGGTCGGCCAACTGGATGGTGATGTCGCTCATCCCGTTGATGTTGTGGTGATTGGTGATGATCACGCCGTCGGCGCGGACGATCGCGCCAGAGCCCAGCGAGCTCTGCACCTGCGAGCCGCCCTGCCCGCCGCCCATGAAGAAGTCCCAGAACGGATCGACGCGGCGCTGGACTAGACGACGGCTAGCCACATTGACCACAGCCGGCGCGGTCTTTTTCACGACGGGCGAGAAGGACTGCTTCATCGTCGCGGCGTCAGCCGGAACGCTACGAGTCGGCTGGGGCATGTCCGGGATCGACTGGGCGTTCGATGGGCCGGCCGGGTTCGAACAGGCCGTCAGCAGAACGAAGACGGGCAGCAGGGCGCGAAGCTTGCGCATATTGGGCACGAAGGACTCCTAGCGGTTCGCCGAAAACACAGCCCAGCTTTCGGGCGAGTCTAAGGCGACGAAAGGTCGATGTTTTGCCATCACCAAAGCCGTCAGGCCGACTGGGGTTCCGGCGCTGGGGCGGGCTTGGCCTTCGCATAAGCTAGGAGGGTCGCCGCCAGCATCAAGGCCGCCGCGATCAGGATCGGCAGGCCCGGCAGATGCAGCGTGGCGTCATGCCTCACCGCGAAGGCGAACGGAATCAGGAACAGCGGCGGACCGATGATCGAGGCGATCCCCATCATCGCCGCGTTCGCGCCTTGCAACTGGCCCTGCTCGTTGGGGCCGACACGCCGGGTCATCAAGCCCTGCAGGCCCGGTTGGATCAGGCCTGAGAACGTGAAGATCGGCAGGCCCGCCAGATAGAGCAGTCCGGTGGGCGCAAAGGCGTAGATCGAGAACCCTAGGAAACCGGCGAAGAGGCCGATCAGCAGTACGCCGCACTCGCCAAAGCGCTTGACCGCCGGCCCCACGACAAAGGCCTGGATCAGGATGCTGGCGATCCCGCTGCACATCAGCGTCAGGCCGATCGTCTGCGGGCTCCAGCCATAGCGGAAGCCCATGTACAGCACGAAGACGCTGGGCAGAACATTGTGCGCTAGCTGGAACAGAAAGCCGACGCCGGCCAGGCCCATCAGGCCCGGATGGTGACGCAGCAACTGCAACGAGCCGATCGGGTTCGCCTTCTTCCAGTCGAAGCGTGGCTGGCGGCGCTCGGGCGGCAGGGATTCCGGCAGGACAAAGAAGCCGTAGAGCCAGTTGGTCAGGGCCAGGGCGGCGCAGACCAGAAACGGCGCGCGATGGTCGAACTCCCAGAGCCAGCCGCCCAGGGCCGGACCGAAGGTGAAGCCGATGCCGAACGCCGCGCCCATCAGGCCAAAGCCCTTGGCCCGGTTCTCCGGCGTGGTCACGTCGGCGACATAGGCGCTGGCGGTCGAGAATCTGGCCGCCGTCATGCCGTTGAAGATCCGGCCGATGAACAGCCACCAGAGGTTCGGCGCGAAGGCCATGAACAGGAAGTCGACGCCCAGGCCGAAGATCGAGGTCAGGATCACGGGCCGGCGGCCGAACCGATCGGACAACAGACCCAGGATGGGCGAGCAGAAGAACTGCATCACGCCCCAGGTCGTGGCGAACAGCACGTTCCAGTCGGCCGCCGAGGCTGTGTCGCCGCCGCCGAACGCCTTCACCAGATTCGGCAGGACCGGGATCATCACGCCCAGGGACAGAACGTCCAGGATGGCGGTGACGAAAATGAAGCCCAGGGCGGCCTGACGCCGTCCGCCCGTGATCGTGGTGTTCATGATCGCCCCTCGTCGCCCGCCCCTAGGTGGACGCTGTGGGCCTGAGCCGCAAGCCCGGCCAGAAGGTTGCGCCACCATTCGCCATGTCGCGCCAGAAAGACGGTGTTGGGAAAGCTGTGACGCGCCACGTGCGGCGCAGGCACGCTGTCCCAGCCGCGATGCTCGACGGTCACCCGGGTCTGCTCACCGACCCGCTCGAAGCGGACCTCGACCTCGGTGTTCATGTCCGGGGTGAAGGCGGCCTGCCGCCAGCCGAACACCAGCCGCGCGCCGCGCTCCCAGACGCTGACCGCGCCGACCACGAACACCTTGCCACTCGGCAGGCGCTCCACCAGCTGGCCGCCCTCGAAAGCCATCACGCCCGGCGAACGCGGTGTGAAGGCGAACAGGCCGTTCGGTCGCCACCACACGGCGATGTCATCGACAAAGGCGTCGAACACCACCTCAGGCGGAGCGGCGATCCGCAGAGACACCAAAATCCGCGAGCTCAAGAGGTCTTGGCCTCCACATGCGCCTTCAGCGCCGAAAGCTGGTCGACCCAGTGATCCTCGGCAGCGTCCAACCAGGCCTTCAGCTCAGCCATCGGCCCTGGCCTCAGACGATACACGCGCACCCGCGCGTCGAACTCAGGATGGCTCTCCTCGACAAGGCCCGATTGCCGCAGAGCCCGCAGGTGGCGGCTCATGGCTGGCGCGGTCAGGCCCAGACTCTGGGCCAGCTCACCGGCCCGGCGCGGCCGCTCGCGCAGCAGATCGACAGCGCGCCGACGATGTGGGTCGGCCAGGGCCGCCAGAGTGCGATCCAGGGCCTCGCTCACCCCTTGGCGACCGTGATCTTGAGGCCGCTACGCTTTTCCATCTCCTCGACGGAGACCGTCTCAACATCGGCCGAGACGGTCCAGAGATGCCCTTCGAGGTCACGACAACGATAGGTGCGCGCGCCATAGAACTGGGTCGTCGGCGGCTCAACGATCTCCGCCCCGGCGGCGGCGGCCGTCTGGCAATGGGCGTCGACGTCGCCCTCGATATAGACGTGGATCGTCTGGGTCGTCTTGCCGGAGAGCGACGCGGGGCTGGCATGGGCCGAGCTCCACTCACCGCCGATCATGACGCGGGAAGCGCCATGACTCATCTCCGCATGAGCGACGCTGGCGTCCGCTCCCTCAATGAGGAAGACCAAGTCAAAGCCGAAGGCGGCCTCCAGCCAGGCCAGCGCCGCCTTGGGGTCGCGATAGGTGACGGCCGAAACCAAACCTGCGGGATTGGACATGCGCTGTTCCTTTTCTCAATATGCAATATTTAACGCATATCGAAACTACTCGCACAAGCCCTGGCAGCTAGCGGCGATCCTCCAAAACCATCGCCGCGCCCTTTTCCGCGATCATCACGGTCGGCGCATTGGTGTTGCCCGAGGTGATCGCTGGCATCACCGAGGCGTCAACGACGCGAAGCCCCTCGACGCCGCGCACCCTCAACCGCGTGTCCAGCACCGCCATCCGGTCCTCATCGGGTCCCATCGCCGCCGTCCCGACGGGATGGAAGATCGTCGTCGCCAGCGCCTTGGCGGCGGCGAGCAGCGCCTCGTCGCTGTCGGCCGCAGAGCCTGGCCGAAACTCCTCCGGCGCGTAGGCCATCAGGGCGCCCTGCCCCATGATCCGCCGGGCCCATTTCAGAGAGTCGACGGCGATCTGACGGTCCGGCTCGGTGGCGAGGTAGTTGGGATCGATCAGGGGCGGATCGTCGAGCCTCGCCCCCGACAGCGTCACAGAGCCCCGGCTGGTCGGCCGCAGATTGCAGACGCTGGCGGTCACCGCCCCGAACCGGTGCAGCCCCTCGCCCCAGCGATCCAGGCTGAGCGGTTGGAAATGGAACTCCAGATTGGCGCTCTCGTGCTCGGGCCCTGAGCGACAGAACATGCCCAGCTGCGACGGCGCCATGGTCAACGGACCCGAGCGGCGTAGCAGATAGTCCAGGCCCATGCCGGCGCGGCGAAAGAGGTTGGCGTAGTCGGTGTTCAGCGTCCGCACGCCGCTGACCTTGAACACGGGCCGGATCTGCAAATGATCCTGAAGATTGGCCCCGACGCCAGGCAGGTCATGAGCCACCGCCACGCCCGCGCGCGCCAAGGCCTCGCCGTCACCGATCCCTGAGCGTTGCAGGATCACCGGCGAGCCGATCGCCCCCGCCGCCAGGATCAGCTCGCCTGACACGCGGGCGGTCACCGCCGCTCCGCCCCGACGTCCGCTCAGGCCCCGCACCCGCTTGCCGTCGAGAACGAGCCGCTCGACCTCCACGCCCTTCACCAGCCGCAGGTTGGGGCGCGACAGGATGGGCTTCAGAAAGGCCGTGGCCGTGCTCCAGCGGCGACCGGCCCGCTGGTTGACCTGGAAGTAGGAGGAACCCGCATTGTCGCCCCCGTTGAAATCTTCGACCTGGGCGACG
>NCDQ01000657.1 GCA_002280275.1 Caulobacter vibrioides
TGGCCACATTCGCAGCAGCACCCGCAATCGGGCAGACTGCGGAGCAGAATACGCGCGCTGCAATCGCGCGAATCGAGGCGCTTAACCCAAGCGTCAATGCCGTTCTGGCCATTGACCCGACAGCGATCGAAGAAGCCCGCGCGCTGGACAGGATGCGACGCGCTCGTGGCCCGCTGTTCGGCATGCCGCTGCTTATCAAGGACAATATCGAGGCGCGTGGGCCATTGCCGACAACGGCGGGCAGCCTGGTGCTGAAGGACAATGTCACAGGCCGTGATGCGCCGCTGGTGGCGCGGCTGCGCGGCGCCGGTGCTGTCATCCTCGGCAAGACCAACCTTTCCGAATGGGCCAACTTTCGCGGCGATAGCTCGCTTTCCGGCTGGAGCGGCCTTGGGGGCCAGGTGCGCAACCCGCATGCGCTCGATCGCACGCCTTGCGGTTCCTCGTCGGGCAGCGGCGCGGCTGTTGCGGCTGGCATGGTCGATGCTGCCATTGGTACCGAGACGGACGGGTCGGTCACCTGCCCGGCGGCTATCAATGGCATCGTTGGTTTTAAGCCTACTGTCGGCCTCGTCAGCCGCACCCATGTCGTGCCGCTCAGCCATAGCCAGGACACGGCCGGGCCGATGACGCGCGATGTGCGCATCGCGGCCTTGCTGCTCAATGCGATGGCTGGCAGCGATGTGGCAGACGCGGCGACTGCCGAGGCTGACGCGCGCAAGGTCGATTATGTCGCGGCGCTCCGGCCCGATGCGCTCAAGGGCGCGCGGATCGGCGTGATGCGCTTTGCCACGGGCTGGTCCCCGGCCGTTGATGCGGTGTTCGAGCGGGCGCTGGCTGTGCTCAAGGCGCAGGGCGCGGAACTGGTGGATATCGCCAAGCTGCCGATCGACCGGCGCAAGATGGGCGATGGCGAACATCAGGTGTTGATCAGCGAGTTCAAGGCCGATCTCAACGCCTATCTCGCTGGGACGCCAGCCAGCGTGAAGACGCGCACGCTTGCCGAGGCCATTGCCTTCAATACCGCCAATGGCGCGCGTGAACTTGGTCTGTTCGGCCAGGAAACTTTCATCGAGGCCGAGGCCACCAAGGGCCTTGAAGATCCAGTGTACAAGGAAGCACGCGCAACCTCCTTGCGGCTGGCTGGCCCGGAGGGAATCGAC
>NCDQ01000658.1 GCA_002280275.1 Caulobacter vibrioides
CTCCAGGGCAACCTGCGCCTCGGCACGGCTTTGAGTGTAGAGAGGGTCGCGTCCGGCGTCCGCTCTCCGGGAGATCTCGCTCTGGAACCGCTGCGCGATCGCGAGGCGTTCCTCGGCGACGCGCTGCTGCGCGGCTGAAACTAAAACTTCGATCCAAGTGAGTTCTACCTCACGCATGAGATCGAGAACCTGAACGGCGCTCCGAGCCCGAGTGGTCTCCAGCTCCGAACGGGCAACACCGGTGCGCGCGGCGCGCTTGTTACCGAGTTCGATGGTCTGTTGTAGGTAGAGTGTCGTCTCGGGCTGGTTCAGGGCCTGGTAGGGGCCGGACCCTGCGAAGTTCTCGCTCTCCACGCCCACGGACGGGTTGAGGTAACGGCCCGCTTGGCGAATCCCGGCCTCCGCACCTTCCTGGCGCGCCCGTGCTGCGGGAAGCGCGAATCCGGCCGACACCGCGCGCGTGATAGCATCGTTAAGGGTGACGGGTTTCTGTGTCTTGGCGTGCGCGGGCATCACGCCGCATGCGAGCACCACCACGGCAGCGAATCCCGTTCGCCGCGCGCGAGCGCCCGCACCCGCGAAGGTGCGTTTGTCCATGATAAATGAGCCTCGATCGTCGAATAGCTAGGTCGGACCGTCTAGGGGCCGGGCTACGAACGAAGATCAGGCCTTGGGAGGACGCTCGGGAGTGGGTTGACCGAGACCGCGACCGCGCGGGCTCTCGGTGGACCAGACCGCATCATGGCTTGCGAAGGCGACGGACAGCGCCGGAGCGGCGGTCAGAACGAAGTTCGAGGTGGGGTCACCATGATGGTGATGGGGAGCCGTATTCGCATCCCCGGAGTGGGGCTGGCGTTCGCAAGCCTGAACAGACGTCGAACAATAATGCACCACATCTGCGACGGTCTCGGCGGAATGCGCGATCTCAAGCGCATGCTCGAGATCCTCGGCTCCAGAAGCCGTGATCTGAACCGACGACAGGCACGTGATCGCCATGCAGAGCATGGCGATGAAACGCTTCAGGCCTATCATCCGTGAACCAGTCAAGCGCGCTTCTCCTCAGTCGGTTTTTTCTACCTGACCCATGGGCATGATGCAATGCGCCAAGCGGTCGCTTTGCTCGGTTGGTCAACGAATTAGAGGCCACAGGCCAATCATGATC
>NCDQ01000659.1 GCA_002280275.1 Caulobacter vibrioides
CCTGCAGCAGGGGGAAGATCGTCAGCGCCGCATCGTCGGCGGCGAGATCGACACCGCCGAGGTCACGCGCGGCCTGGGCCACCCGCTGCCGCGCGGCCGCTAGCACCGCCTTGGTCTCATCGGTCAGGTCGCCGGGGTAGACGTAGGGCAGGGTCTCGAAGCCTTCCGGGGCCCGGAAGCCGGCGTCTCGCCCGATGTAGACGGCGAGCCCAAGCTGCTTGAACCCCTCGACGAAGGGGGCGGCGCGCTCCCGCCACAGATCCTGCAGCTTGCCGGGATCGAGAAGGACATCGGCCAGTTCGGCGAACAGGTCGGACTCGACCCGCCCGCCGGCGGCGGTGTAGCGGGCCATCCCGACCAGGCCGAAGCGGTCGTCCTCGATGGTCAGGCGCGAGCCGTTGATCACCTGGTGCAGCTGGTAGTCATGGAAGTGACCGTCGAGCGCGGTCTCCGCCAACTCGCCCTGCTGCTTCTTGTCGGGCATCCGCGCGAACAGGCGGACCTGCTTGAGGTTCAGCTTGCCCAGGCGCAGGGCCTTCAGCACGCTCGGGTGGACAGCTGACAGGGCCTCCAGGCGCTTGATCTCCAGCTCGGCGTAGCCCAGGGCGCGGGCGATGCCGGCGGTGTCCATCTTGGCTTTGCGCAGCTTACCGATGGCGCCGATGATGTCGGCGATGTGGACCGGGGCGACCTCGGCGTTGGGCAGGATGATCGCGGCGGCCTGCTGGGCCTTGCTCGCCGCCAGCTTGCAGACGACGGGATAGTCGTCGTCGATGTCGCCGCGGTCGCGCAGGACCAGCAAGCTGAACCGGCGGCGGCGGCCGTCCAGCGTCATGAAGGCCTGCTCGCTCTTGAGGCCCGCCCGCACGATCGGCGGGATCAGGACGCCGGCGGCCAGCACGGTTTCGGCGAGCTGGGGCACGCCGTCGTCCGCCGGCTCCTGGAAGCGAAGGTTCTCGGGCGCGAGGCCAAGGTCGCCGAGGCGGACGGTGATCTCGTCCATCCGGGTTGGGGAGACGGTCTGGGTGTCGGTCATCGGGGTGAGGTTCCAGCGCCGTGGGCGAGGGTCATCCTGCCCCTGAGCGCACCCAACCCCCTCCCTACCTCCCTCCTTTCCAGAGCCGTCGCCTGGCCAGCCCCCGCCCCTGGCCGGGAAGGCTC
>NCDQ01000660.1 GCA_002280275.1 Caulobacter vibrioides
GGCGGCCTGGTAGCCCAATTGCTCAAGAGGCTCGATCGGGAAGGCGCCCTGCTCAGCCTTCAGTTCCTGCAGACAAACGACGTCAGGCTCCTCCTGGGCTAACCAATCGAGAAGGTTGTCCAGGCGGCCGCGCACATTGTTGATATTGAACGTGGCGATCTTCACCGGCGCGCCCCGCCACCTGCTCTTGGTTCAAGGCTCGGGCGCACGGTGAGGATCATCCGTGCTCAACGCAGAATCCGCGCTTTAGCTCAAGGCTGTGGGCGTCGCGAGCGGCGCCAACGGCGGAAAGCGCCCCTTCAGCGACTGCGCGATGGGCGCCACGGTCGCCAATCGAGATGGATCCTCGACGCAAAGCGTAGTGACCAAGCGCACGATCAGTTCAAGGTCGGGATTTTGCAGGCGCTCGTGCTGGCGTTCCAACCTTGTCAGGTAGCGGGTGTCGCCGGCTGGGTAGCTTGCAATCGCCTGTTCGACGTCGGCACGGAGCATTGCGAGTCGACCGGCTACGCCCATCGCCATGGCCGCTTGCACGAAAGTGGAAAGTTCTGGCTGCACACGATATCGCTAGCCCAGAGCGCTTAATGAACCTGTTATCTGATGTTCAGGAGATGAGTTTTCTACAGCGAGCCGGTATGCTGGCCACGTGCAAGAACATCTCGATCTGACCGGCGCATCAGGCGCTATCTATCGCTTTCGCCTGGTCGAGGACCCGGCGCAGTTGCCCGTGACGGCCGGCATCTTGCTCTACGTTCGCTGGCGCGGCTCGGCGCCGCAAGTCATGTGCTGCTCGGCGGTCAACAGTCTGGTCCAGGCGCGGGAAGACTGGGACTTGGCCGTGCGATCCCACGGCGTACAGGGCCTTTACATCCGCCTCAACGTCGCGCGCGCCACGCGGGGAGCGGAGCACAGCGATCTTGTCACCCGACTGCGCCCACCAATGCTTGGACAAGACGAATGACGAGGGGCGCTCCTGACAAGGTCGTTGCGGCCTGAAAACCACAACGCTGAAAGAACGCCGTCGGCGATGGAACGTCTGGCACGGCAAGAGTCTGTCCTGGTGATGAGCGACCTCAACACAGCCAGCCCCACCGACATCGCCGCCGCGGGCGTAAGCTCCGCGCTCGCCCGCGCGATCGCGCTTTGGCAGCCGTATCGC
>NCDQ01000661.1 GCA_002280275.1 Caulobacter vibrioides
CGAAGGCCATGGCGCTCAAGGCGCCCATGTTCTCAAGCGGGCCGCCGCCCTTGACCAGGACGCCGCCGCGTCCGGCCCGGGCGACACCGCTGAGGACGGCGCTCGGGACCGAGATCGCCAAGGCGCAAGGGCTGGCGGCGACCAGCACCGCCATGGCCCGGTAGAAGCTGACGCTGAACGGCTCGTCGATGACTAGGAAGGCCAGCATCAGGAGGCCGACCCCGACCAGAACCGAAGGCACGAAGATCCGTTCGAACTTGTCGGTGAACTGCTGGGTCGGCGAGCGCTGGGCTTCGGCTTCCGCCACCATCTTGACGACCCGGGCCAGGGTGGTCTCGGAGGCCTTGCGCGCAACGCGCACGTCAAGCGCCCCGGCCCCGTTGATCGTCCCTGCGAACACCCGATGCTCGGTGCCGGCGCGCTCGAAGCTCATGGCCGGGTCGGCGACGGGTCGCTTGTCAACGGGCACGCTTTCGCCGGTGACCGGGGCCTGGTCGACACTGCTCTGGCCGGCCACTACCACGCCGTCGGACGCGATCCGCTCATTGGGCCGAACCAACACGATGTCGTCGATCTGCAGATCTTGGACCGGGACCTCGACGACAGTGTCGCCGCGCCGGACGCTGGCATGTTCCGGCGCCAGCTTGGCCAGGGCCTCGATGGCGCGACGCGCGCGGCCCATGGCGAACTGCTCAAGCGCATGGCCGATGCTGAACAGGAAGAGCAACAGTGCGCCCTCGGCCCACTCCCCCAAAGCCGCCGCGCCAATGGCCGCGACCAGCATCAGGCTATCGATTTCGAACTGGCGCTTGCGGAGATTTTGAACCGCTTCCTTGAGGGTGAAGAACCCGCCCAGGCCGTAAGCGATCCAGTAGCAGATCAGGGACGCAAGTCCCGCGACGCGCTGGTCAATCAGCCAGCCGGCGACCAAGGCGACGCCCGAACCGACCGCGAAGATCAGCTCGGTGCGTTCGCCGAAGATTCCGCCATGATGGTGAGCATGCCCACCGGGCGTATCGCCATGCTCGGCGTGCGACGTGACGATGGCCATGACGTGATCTCCAGGATCAAGGGGTTGCGTGTCGGCGATGGCCGCCTTGGGCGACCTTCACCGCCGGGCCTTCGAGCCGCCGAGCCGGCGGCGCAGCGCACGGT
>NCDQ01000662.1 GCA_002280275.1 Caulobacter vibrioides
GACCACACGACCTTTGGCGTCGAAGATGGTCTCGACCGCCCGGGCGAAGGCTTGCCCCAGCGAGTCGGACAGGCTTTGCAGCGCGTCGGCCTCTACGGACAGGACGCGGCGGCCCACCTGAACAGCGTCGAAACCTGTCATTGCGGCATCTGGCTCGCGGCTTCGACGGCCTTCTTCGCGGCCTCGTCGCGTCGGCGGGCCGAGTCTTTCTCCCGCTGGATCTTGGCCTTCATTTCCGGGGTCTGCTGAACCGGGGTGTGGCCAAAGGGCCCCCAGGAGCGGTCGCCCTGGCCTTGCGGCCAGACGAGGGACAGGGTGATCAGCGCGGCGGCGATGAGCCCCATCAGAGGCATGAAGATGCGATCAGGCATGGCCCGCCTATAGCACGCGCGGCGGCCTGGGGGAGGGGGCGCGCACCGACGGATCGGACCTATGGTCGCTTCGACGCTTGACGCTGGCGCGGGCTGGCCTTAGCCCGCGCTGATATTGTCCTGATCTCCGAAGGAAGCCCGATGCCGACGCTCGTCCTGCTCCGCCATGGCCAAAGCCAGTGGAACCTGGAAAACCGCTTCACGGGCTGGGTCGATGTGGACCTGACCGCCGAGGGCGAGGCCCAGGCCAAGAAGGGCGGCGAACTGATCGCGGCGGCCGGCATCGAGATCGACCGTCTGTTCACCTCGGTTCAGACCCGCGCCATCCGCACGGGCAACCTCGCGCTGGACGCGGCCAAGCAAAGCTTCGTGCCGGTGACCAAGGACTGGCGCCTGAACGAGCGCCACTACGGCGGCCTCACGGGCCTGAACAAGGCTGAGACCGCCGAGAAGCACGGCGTCGAGCAGGTCACTGTCTGGCGTCGCTCGTATGACATCCCGCCGCCGGAGTTGGCGCCGGGCGGTGAGTACGATTTCAGCAAGGATCGCCGCTACAAGGGCGTGAGCTTGCCCTCGACCGAAAGCCTGGCCACCACGCTGGTGCGTGTTCTGCCCTACTGGGAGAGCGATATCGCGCCCCATCTGAAGGCCGGAGAAACCTTGCTGATCGCTGCGCACGGCAACTCGCTGCGCGCGATCGTCAAGCACCTGTTCAACGTTCCAGACGACCAGATCGTCGGCGTCGAGATCCCGACGGGCAATCCGCTGGTGATTGACCTGGATG
>NCDQ01000663.1 GCA_002280275.1 Caulobacter vibrioides
AGGCGATCATCCTGCGCCTGACGATGTATCGGCTGCGGGCCAAGGTCGAGATCGCCCCCAGCGACCTGACTGTCACCGCGATCTTCCCCGCCGACGAAGGCTTCTACCGCGACCCGCGCCTGCCGGATCTGGGCGCTCGCGCCTATGGCCTGGCCGCCGCCCCCACCACGGATGAAGACGCCTATGACGCCCACCGCCTCTCGCTCGGCGTCCCCGGCCCGGCCGACTGGCTCAGCGACAAGACCTATCCCATCGAGGCCAATTTCGACCTGCTGCACGGCATCGACTTCAAGAAGGGCTGCTTCGTCGGCCAGGAAACCACCAGCCGCATGAAGCGGCGCGGCGCGATCAAGACCCGCATGGCCCCCATCACCTTCGACGGCCCCCCGCCGGTCTTCGGCGCTGAAATCCTGGCGGGCGAGCTTCGCGCGGGAGAGGTGCTGTCAGGCCGCGACGGCCGGGCCATGGCGAGCCTGCGGCTGGACCGAATCGAAGCGGGCGGCCTCACCGTCGACGGACGCCCCGTCAGCGTCGAATGGCCCGGCTGGATGCCCACGACCTGATCTTGTTCACGAAAAGTTCTGGAAACCGCGGCGCGGTTGCGCCAAGCTCGACCGCATGACCGAGCTCCAACGCTGCACCACCTGGAAGGGCATGGCGGGCGACCCCGTCTATGAGGCCTATCACGACACCGAATGGGGCGTGCCGGAGTACGACTCCCGCGCCCTGTGGGAGAAGCTGGTGCTGGACGGCTTCCAGGCCGGCCTGTCCTGGATCACCATCCTGCGCAAACGCGACGCCTTCCGCGCCGCCTTCGCCGACTTCGATCCCGAGATCGTCGCGCGGTTTGGCGAGGCCGACCGCGCGCGCCTGATGGCGGACGCCGGCATCATCCGCTCCAACGCCAAGATCGACGCGGCCATCAGCGGCGCGCGGATCTATCTCGACATGCGCGAACGCGGCGAAGACCTCAGCGACATGCTGTGGGGCATGGTCGGCGGCGCCCCGGTGCAGAGCGCCTGGACCTCCGAGACCGGCACCCCCGCCCGCACGCACCTAGGCGATGAGATGGCCAAGGCGCTGAAGGCCAAGGGCTTCAAGTTCTGCGGGCCAGTCATCGTCTACGCGTTCATGCAGGCGACGGGACTGGTGAA